>JAWETZ010000022.1:0-43032 GCA_032480835.1 Streptococcus mitis | reverse complement strand
TTCAAATCCTGCTCCCGCAATAAGGCTCGGTAGCTCAGTTGGTAGAGCAATGGATTGAAGCTCCATGTGTCGGCGGTTCGATTCCGTCTCGCGCCATTTATATATTTTGGAAGGGTAGCGAAGAGGCTAAACGCGGCGGACTGTAAATCCGCTCCTTCGGGTTCGGGGGTTCGAATCCCTCCCCTTCCATTTTACGGGCATAGTTTAAAGGTAGAACTAAGGTCTCCAAAACCTTCAGTGTGGGTTCAATTCCTACTGCCCGTGTTAATAGAATTATGGCGGGTGTGGTGAAGTGGTTAACACACCAGATTGTGGCTCTGGCATGCGTGGGTTCGATCCCCATCACTCGCCTATTTTATATTATTGGGGTATAGCCAAGCGGTAAGGCAAGGGACTTTGACTCCCTCATGCGTTGGTTCGAATCCAGCTACCCCAGTTACTATTTGCCGGCGTGGCGGAATTGGCAGACGCGCTGGACTCAAAATCCAGTGTCCGCAAGGACGTGCCGGTTCGACCCCGGCCGCCGGTATAGTATTAAAGACAAGGTTTTCGGACCTTGTCTTTTTCTTTTATTTGTTGAATTTGTAACGCTGAGTTACTTAAAATTACTAGTTTTATAACAAATCATCTAATTTATCCGCTAATTTTTGTTGCTTGCTTGGATACAAATGAGAGTATGTATCTATTGTTGTAGTTATAGAAGCATGTCCTAATCTTTCTTTTACGACAAGATAATCTTCTCCTTGGTTTATTAGTAGGGAAGCATGTGAATGCCTGAAGTCATGAATTCTTATTTTTTTTAAAGAACTATCTCTTTGTAATATTTTTTTATATTGTTTTTCGATTGAATCCTTAGTTATCGTAATCGGGCTATTTTGAAATATCTGTAGATCATCTAGGTTGGTTGTAAATTCTTTTAATCTTTCATGCTGTGTTTGCCTCCATTCTTCTAGTGTCTCCACTAGTTTGGTGTTCATGATGATTCTTCGGGTTCCAGCTTTTGTCTTTGTACTACTAATGTGTTCTTCACCTTTTTTAACGTATATTGATTTACTTACATGGATTGTATTTGTAGAAAACTCTATGTCCTTCCACGTTAGAGCAAGAGCTTCTCCGAGTCTTAGACCAGTAAAAAATAGAACTGTGAATAGTAATTTTATATTGTATTCATCGTTGCTAAATAGTGTTAAGAAATGCTTAAATTCTTTTACTGTCCAGAAATTTAATTTTACTTTTTCTATGGGTAATTTTTTCAGTAATCCTACGGGATGTTCCTTGTAAAATCCCTTTCTTAATCCAACATCCAGAATTTTCTTTAGTAAAATTATAATTTTATTAATAGTGTTTGGACTTAGCTTCTTTTCTGAGTTTTGAGTATTTTTATCTCTTAGATGTTCTCTGAATTGATAGATATCTTCATAAGTTAATTTAGCTACATCATCAACTTTTTCAAAATAGTTTTTTATATGCCTGTTATAGTTGTTTTCTTGTGTATCTATATAGCTTTGTTTTCTGTTGTTTATTCTATCCTCTTCTTTTAAGAGATCATAAAGGATATCAATTGATATTTTTGAGTTGAAACTTTTTTCTTTAAGTTCGACACTTCGTAAGTATTGTTCGGCCTCCAATGCTTCTTTTTTAGTTTTGAATCCTTTTCTTACAATTCTACGTTGTTTTAGAGATATTGGATTTATACCATTGGAAACATCAACAATCCAAGTTCCGTCTCTACTTTTACGTAAAGCCATAAGCTACGCTTCTTTCTGGAGTTCAATTCCTAATAGTTCTTCTGCGACACTGGCTGGAATTGTACCAATCCTTTTGTTATCGTAGATGTTAAAACCACGATTCACTAATAGTAATTTGCCGGTATGGATAATCTTTCTTGCAGTTCCTGGAGCAAATCCAAGTTCGATAAGGTCATCTTTTGTTACAGTTTTAATCATGTGATCTCCTTTTCTAATTAGATTAACTAAGGGGAGGATTAACTCCCCTTGTATTTTACTTATTTTTGTTTTACATCTACTAAATGGATAGCATCAGCCTTGTAATACATTGTCGTGCTAATCATAGTAGCTTGTAAATTGTCAAATGTAACTGGTACTTCATCCATTGCTTGGATATAGTCATTATCAACCAAGGCATCTGGATTGTCTACTGAGACTTGGGTTGATTTCTTTTTGAATTGTCCATCCTTGATTGTTACATTGTATTTCCAACCAATGATTTTATCGGTATTAAAACGTCTTTCGCTACCATCTCGGTTTTTGATAATTTCTCCGTTTGCATCTGCTCGGACTTCCGTTTCAAATTTTGGAATGACTTCATCCAATTCAAATTTTGTTCCAATGTTATTAAAATTCCAGTCATTTTGTGAAAGCATTTTTGCCATAGTTAATTTCTCCTTTTAATATTTTCTTTGATTGTAGGGATCAAATCCTCTCGTTTAAAGAGTATTGCTCTTTCTATTAATCCACTTGCTAAATCTGGTGGATATTCCATATTGTTGAGTGCGAGATAGTTAGCTTTCTCATACTCATGCAGTAAGTTATTGTCGTATAGAAATTTATACGCTTTTAGAATAGCTCCTGAACCTTTATAGGTAAACCATTCTAATTTTTGTTCTAGTTCTGTTTTTGATTTTGAAATAATGATAGAGACGGGTTTTGAATGGCCTAAAAACTTTTCCCAAGATCTCAAAGGTTTTGAGAAATAGCTATCACTATAGAACCTCACTTTTTCTTTGAGATATCCCTTGGTAAAGTTGAGAAGATCTATTTCTGAATGCAACCATTCTTGAATGAAGTAGTGAGCTTTTTCTTTCCTAAGTTCTAACTCAGTTCTTATCCAATTTTCTATATACCGCTTGCTGATACCGAGCTTCTCAGCTCGTTCTAAGCGTTTATCGTAAATTCTAAGTCTTTCGTCATCATTGGGTTTTCTCAAATATAAGGTCTGGCCGATTGTTTCATCTCCGTAGGTATTGTAGTAGGTGCTTTTTCCATATATAAAGCGTTTCTTCTGACAAATCTTTAGAAGCTGATTAGGAGTGAAATAGGGTGTTTCATTAAAATCATCTATTGCAATATCAATTCGTCTTACTGAAAAATGATTGTAATTGTAGTAGAGGTTGTTCAAAAACTGTCTTTCGGACAGACTATTTGGATCTAATACCATATCTCTATAGAACTCGAGTGCCTGTCCTGACATGACAAGCATGTAGGACGACTCTTTCGCTCCATAGTAGATACGGATATTCCCATAATGAAGCTGGCTATCATAGTTATAGTATTTAAGGCTCCCTTTATTCTCAATAAATAGGTCATAGTCAAGAAATAGAATGTCTTCGATTATTTCTCTTGGCGAAAATTCAGTCTTATCAAACTGAATTTGAATCCAGTCAAATACAGAACGTAAATGTTCATTTTTTGCCATAGATTTTGATTCAACTTTTTGCTTAATTTTGCCACCCTTAAAATCTCCGAAACCCTTGGAAATACTGAATTCTTTCGATGGTACACCTAACTTGCAGAGGGTGGTGTTACTACACACCCTATCGGTCAAAAATGGTCCGTCCGCATCTACGCTCATTTTCGGCTTTCTGCCTCATGGCTCAGCCGAAAACTCGCTATTAGCCGAACCTATTTTTTGACCTCTTGTTAACAAACCCTAGTAAGCCGGTTTGCATCGACTCTTCAATATCTTGGATTTTCTTTTTTAGGTTGGAATTCTCAATTTTTATCAGTCGTATTTCTCGTTTAAATTCCTGTTTCAAGGCGCTCAGTTCATCGTAGAGCTCATCTATTACTTGGTTTAGGGATTCTTGCTCATTATCTGCTAGACTCCCAAATACGGCTTGTATAGCCTCTTTGAGACCTATTTCAAGTTTTAGGTTAGCTAACTTTTGAAATTGTCTAAGGTCTTCGTCTGTAAAGTCATAGGCAACTGTATAACTTAATTGATGAGTTCTTGGATTTCTACTGATAGGAATTTTAATTTTCTTAAATTCCTTGCCACTTATCTCTCTAATCAGTTGAATCCAATTTTTAAGAGTAGAGGTAGAGTTTAGGCCAGAAATTTGATTGACTAACTCTTTATTGGTCATCTTTTTGTGAAACCTCCGAAATTTTCTTGTGCAACTGAAGAGTTTTCTGTGGTATAATTGTTACATAATATGTTTTGATCTTGGAACGAACGGCACATTTGTTTCAAGATTTTTTATTTTGTCGAATCCTACCTCCTTTATTAAAATTTTTTAAATCGACTACTAGTTACATACGCTTTTACCTCCTTTTATGCTATAATATTCTCAATGGAATATTCAATCTCAAAATAAATATTCCTTATGGAATAATTCTATTTTATACCGTTTAGAATATTTTGTCAAGCTAAAATATACGAATAAGAATATCTATAGGAGAATTATGTATACAGAGGATTATAAATTTTCAGAGAGGTTAAAAACTCTCAGAAAATCAAAAAAGTTAACTCAAGTACAAATATCGGAATTAATTGGAGTTCAACAAGGGACATATTCTCGGTGGGAGAATGGAACGTTAGAACCAGGATTAGAATTCGTTGTGAAATTAGCAAATATCTTTGGGACTACTACAGATTATTTGCTGGGACAAAAACCTTATTCAATTATCAGTAGTTTACCTCTAGAACAATTAGATCTTACCAATATTGCAAACTTTTCAAAGGATGAGTTTGATATTTTGAAACATTCAATAGCAGTTTCGGTGGCAAGAAATAAAATAAAGGCAACAGAACTAAAAGATAGAGTTATAGAAAAAAATCAGTTGTCAGAAAAAGATGCAGAACTTTTGAATAAGATTTTTGAAGAAGTTAAAACTTATTGGGAAAATTAGGAGGACGCTAGTCTTCAAAATTCCCTCCCAAAATGTGTCCAAAATATTGACAGAATTCTAGCTTTTCATTATAGTTCTTATGGAACTTTTTTTCTACAACAAAATAGGCTCCATAATATCCATAGGGGATTTACCCACTACAAATAGTATAGAGCCGGTTTTATTAATGTCCTGCATTTCCTAATAAGTTAACCATGACAACACCAATGATAATCAAAATTAAACCGATAATGCTATAAACATTTAGTGTTTCTTTGAAAATCATTACTGCGATAGAGGCTGTCAAAACTAAACCGACAGCTGACCATGTTGCATAAGCTATTCCTAAAGGAATTTTTTGCATTGCTAGTGAGAGGAAATAGAAACAAACGCCATAGCTAAGTAGGGCAGAAACGGTTGGAATAGGCTTTGTAAAACCGTCTGATAATTTCAAAAGGTTAGTTCCCAATATCTCTCCTACAATGGCGATAAAAAGATAAAAGTATGACATGTCTTTAACCTCCTATATGTCATGTTTTTGCTCTAAGAGCTATTATAGCTATCCGTTTTTTATAAATCTTGGCACAAGTCATGAGAATTTGTAGTAAAACTGTGGCAGACACTTTTTCAGAACCAATAGCTGATAAGTTTATTATATCATAAGATAAATTTTAAAAAAAGTCTTGATTTATTTCAATGTCTTGCGTGGTCTCGATTTTACTGGTAAAATTACTTTTAAGAACTTTAAAAAAGAGGTTTCTATATTTGACAAAACAATGACTTGTTGTCCCGAATGTGGGCATCCTTTGGAGAAAAAATTTTTAAAAGATGAGGGAGATATTCCTTATTGTTCACAATGTGCGAGTTTTCGTTTTCCAGTCTTTAATACAGCAATTAGTGCGATTTTATTTAATGAAAAACATGATAAGATTCTCTTGATTAAGCAATATGACATGGCTGAGCATATTTTGCTAGCTGGTTATGTGTCTAATGATATTCACAACCAATTTCTACAATCATTAAAGGCAATTAATTTAGCCTCTCTTATTACGGATATGGGTAATAAAATTGCACAAAACTAGTCCAAAACTCTTTTTAATAAGGAGTATACTTTCTAGCATTTTATAGTTACTAAAAAGTATCTAAACTTTGGAAGTGATACTAAGTTTTAAAAAATATTATGGAAAAAAAGCTTATAAAATCAATATTTCTGAGATTTAAAACTAATAATATTAGACTCAAAATCCAGTGTCCGCAAGGACGTGCCGGTTCGACCCCGGCCGCCGGTATAGTATAGAGTTAAGGAACGTTGATAAATCTTCGTTCCTTTTTTATATTATTTTTGCTATAATAATAGTTATTCAAATTTTATTTAGATTATGAAAGTGTAGGGAAGTATGTCTCGTTCTATCGATTTATTAAAGCATCAGTATTTGAAAAATATCAAAGAAAATCCTGAATTGTTTGTCGGGATTGAGCTGGAATATCCTGTTGTAAACTTGGAAGGGGATACTGAAGATGTTGAAGTTATCAAGGAATTATTCCGATATTTAGCTTCTGCTTTGGATTTCGATGTTGAAAAGGTAGATGATTTTGGGAATCCTATCCAGTTAGTAGCTCCAGTAAGTCAGGATGCTATTTTATTTGAAGTTTCCTATACTACGATTGAATTTGCGTTTGGTAAGGTTAAAGCGATTCAAGAGGTAGAGAATCGTTTTAATAATTATATGAATGTAATTCAGAGAAAATTAAGTGAATCAAATCATGCTATTGTTGGCTGTGGCATTCATCCTAACTGGGATAAGAATGAGAACTGTCCAGTGGCTTACCCACGGTATCGCATGTTGATGGACTATTTGAATTTGAGTAGAAATGTGACTAAATCAGAGTTGCATCATTTCCCTGAATATGGTGCTTTTATCTGTGGGAGTCAGGTTCAGCTTGATGTTTCAAAATCTAACTACTTACGGGTGATTAATGCTTTTACCCAAATTGAAGCAGTTAAGGCTTATTTATTTGCCAATTCTGAGTTTTCGGGTGCAGATTGGGATACGAAAATTGCAAGGGACATCTTCTGGGAAGAATCGATGCATGGTATCTATCCAGAAAATGTCGGAGTCAATGCTAGGCTCTTTAAAGATGAGGATGATTTTTTTGATTATCTAGATCATTCTGCAATTTTTACTGCGGAACGTAATGGACAAACACATTATTTTTATCCGATTCAGGCCAGGGACTATTTGGCTACATCTGAAATCCAAGCATATGCTCTGAATGGGGATAAGATTCTTATTTACCCTCAAGAGAAGGATTTTGAAACTCATCGTAGTTATCAGTACCAAGACTTAACGACTCGCGGAACGGTTGAGTTTCGTAGTGTGTGTACTCAACCTCTTGATAGAACCTTCGCTTCAGCAGCTTTTCACTTGGGATTGTTGGTTAATTTAGATAAGTTAGAAGCTTACTTAGGAACAGCACCTTTCTTTAAAGAATCTGGGCGAAATTATAAGTTTTTAAGACGACAATTTTCTAAGAAAAAGCTTACAGAACAGGAAGAAACTGCGATTATAGAGTTTTCCAAAGATTTACTCCTGCTAGCCGAGGAAGGACTGGAGATGAGAAATAAGCAAGAAATGACCTACTTACAGCCTTTGAAAGAAGAATTGAGCCTATAATTTCTCTTGTAAAAGGAGAATTTTCTGAAAAATCATGATATAATGGAAGAGACTATAGATAAAGGATAGAGAGTAATGACATTAGTTTATCAATCAACGCGTGATGCCAACAATACAGTAACTGCTAGCCAAGCAATTTTGCAAGGTTTGGCAACGGATGGTGGTTTGTTTACACCGCTTACTTATCCAAAGGTAGATTTGGACTTTGACAAATTGAAAGATGCTTCTTATCAGGAAGTTGCTAAGCTTGTTTTGTCAGCATTTTTAGATGACTTTACAGCTGAAGAGTTGGACTACTGTATCAACAATGCCTACGATAGCAAGTTTGATAATCCAGCTATTGCACCATTAGTGAAATTAGACGGGCGATACAACCTGGAACTCTTCCATGGTTCAACGATTGCCTTTAAGGATATGGCCTTGTCTATTTTGCCATACTTTATGACAACAGCTGCTAAGAAGCATGGTTTGGAGAACAAGATTGTCATTTTAACAGCGACATCTGGGGATACTGGGAAAGCTGCTATGGCAGGGTTTGCGGATGTTCCTGGTACTGAGATTATCGTCTTTTATCCAAAGGATGGTGTCAGCAAGGTACAAGAGTTGCAAATGACCACTCAGACTGGCGACAATACTCATGTTATCGCTATTGATGGTAACTTTGATGATGCGCAAACTAACGTCAAACATATGTTTAACGATGTAGCCCTTCGTGAAAAGTTGGCTACCAATAAACTGCAATTTTCATCAGCCAACTCTATGAATATCGGTCGTTTGGTGCCACAGATTGTTTATTATGTTTATGCCTATGCTCAGTTGGTTAAGACTGGTGAGATTGTGGCTGGTGATAAGGTCAACTTCACAGTACCAACAGGAAACTTTGGAAATATCTTGGCTGCCTTTTATGCCAAACAAATCGGTTTGCCAGTTGGTAAATTGATCTGTGCTTCAAATGACAACAATGTTTTGACAGACTTCTTCAAGACACGTGTTTACGACAAGAAGCGTGAGTTTAAGGTAACAACTAGTCCATCTATGGATATCTTGGTATCTTCAAACTTGGAGCGTTTGATTTTCCATCTTTTGGGTAATGATGCGGTTAAAACAGCTGAACTCATGAATGCCTTGAACAAGCAAGGACAATATGAGTTGACAGACTTTGATGCAGAGATTCTTAACCTCTTTGCAGCTGAATATGCGACTGAGGAAGAAACAGCGGCAGAAATCAAGCGTGTTTATGAGTCAGATTCTTATATCGAGGATCCACATACGGCGGTTGCCTCGGCAGTTTATAAGAAATACCAAGTGGCTACTGACGATGTTACTAAGACAGTGATTGCTTCAACAGCTAGTCCTTACAAGTTCCCAGTGGTTGCAGTCGAAGCAGTAACAGGGAAAGCAGGCTTAACTGACTTTGAAGCTTTGGCTCAATTGCATGAAATCTCAGGAGTGGCTGTGCCATCAGCAGTTGATGGCCTTGAAACAGCGCCAGTTCGTCACAAGACAACTGTGGCGGCTGCGGATATGCAAGCAGCGGTTGAGGCTTATTTAGGACTTTAAGACGGAAGGAGTAAACTCGGTTGGGAAACCAACTGAGTTTCTTTTCATCAGGAGGAAGGATTGTTTAAGAAAAATAAAGACATTCTTAATATTGCTTTGCCAGCTATGGGCGAAAACTTTTTGCAGATGTTCATGGGAATGGTGGACAGTTATTTGGTAGCCCATTTGGGCTTGATAGCCATTTCGGGTGTATCAGTAGCTGGCAATATTATCACGATTTACCAGGCGATTTTCATCGCTCTGGGAGCTGCTATTTCCAGTGTTATTTCAAAAAGTTTGGGGCAGAAGGATCAATCTATGCTAGCATATCATGTGACTGAGGCCTTGAAGATTACCTTACTATTAAGTTTCCTTTTAGGATTTTTGTCCATCTTCGCTGGGAAAGAGATAATAGGACTTTTGGGGACGGAGAGGGATGTAGCTGAGAGTGGTGGACTCTATCTATCTTTGGTAGGCGGATCGATTGTTCTCTTAGGTTTAATGACTAGTCTGGGAGCCTTGATTCGTGCAACGCATAATCCACGTTTGCCTCTTTATGTTAGTCTCTTGTCAAATGCTTTGAATATTCTCTTTTCCAGTCTAGCTATTTTTGTTCTGGATATGGGGATAGCTGGTGTTGCTTGGGGGACTATTCTGTCTCGTTTGGTTGGTCTTGTGATTTTATGGTCGCAATTAAAGCTGCCTTTTGAGAAACCGACTTTTGGTTTAGATAAGGAACTATTGATCTTAGCTTTGCCAGCAGCTGGAGAGCGGCTTATGATGCGGGCTGGTGATGTCGTTATCATTGCCTTGGTCGTTTCTTTTGGAACGGAGGCGGTGGCTGGGAATGCAGTCGGAGAAGTCTTGACCCAGTTTAACTATATGCCTGCCTTTGGTGTGGCTACAGCAACAGTCATGCAAGTGGCTCGAGCGGTTGGAGAAGATGATTGGAAAAGAGTAGCTAGTTTGAGCAAACAAACCTTTTGGCTTTCTCTGCTTCTCATGTTGCCTTTGACCTTTAGTATCTATGCCTTGGGTGTACCATTAACTCATCTCTATACGACAGATCCTCTAGCGGTGGAGGCTAGTGTTCTAGTGACACTGTTTTCACTACTTGGAACCCCTATGACGACAGGAACAGTCATCTATACGGCAGTCTGGCAGGGTTTGGGCAATGCTCGGCTTCCCTTTTATGCGACAAGTATAGGAATGTGGTGTATCCGCATTGGAACAGGATATCTGATGGGGATTGTGCTTGGCTGGGGCTTGCCCGGTATTTGGGCCGGAACCCTTTTGGATAATGGTTTTCGCTGGTTATTTCTACGCTACCGTTACCAGCGTTATATTAGATTGAAAGGATAGGAAATGCAAAAAACAGCTTTTATTTGGGATTTAGATGGGACTTTATTGGACTCTTACGAAGCGATTTTGTCAGGGATTGAGGAAACTTTTGCTCAGTTTTCTATTCCTTATGATAAGGAGCAGGTGAGAGAGTTTATCCTCAAGTTTTCTGTGCAAGATTTACTGGAGCAGGTGGCAGAAGAGCGAACTTTGGATGCGGAAGTACTAAATCAAGTGCGTGCCCAGAGTCTTGCTGAGAAGAATGCTCAAGTAGTCTTGATGCCAGGTGCGCGTGAAGTGTTGTCTTGGGCAGACCAAGTAGGGATTCAACAGTTTGTTTACACTCATAAGGGAGATAATGCTTTTACTATTCTAAGAGACTTGGGTTTGGAATCCTATTTTAAAGAGATTTTAACCAGTCAGAGTGTCTTTGCGCGTAAGCCAAGTCCAGAAGCGGCTAACTATCTGTTAGACAAGTATCAGTTGAATCCTGACAATACTTATTATATAGGGGATCGGACTCTGGATGTGGAATTTGCCCAGAATAGTGGGATTCAAAGTATCAACTTTTTAGAGTCGACTTATGAAGGAAATCATAGGATTCAAGCGTTAGCAGATATTTTCCGTTTTTTTAAGGCTGAGCGATAAAAAGATTGTGTCAGTTTTGTGACAGAGATCTAACAAACTATTTCAAGTAACCGAGTTTGTTACAAGGAATAGACAGTTCTGTTAAATAGGCCCGAGAGGTCTTTTTTTCTGCATTTTTTGTGTTATGATAGACAGGTACTCATTTGAAAGGAATTTGAAAGAATGAAGAAAAGAATATTATTAGCCTCAACAGTAGCCTTGTCATTTGCCCCAGTATTGGCAACTCAAGCAGAAGAAGTTCTTTGGACTGCACGTAGTGTTGAGCAAATCCAAAACGATTTGACTAAAACGGACAACAAGACAAGTTATACCGTTCAGTATGGTGATACCTTGAGCACCATTGCAGAAGCCTTGGGTGTAGATGTCACAGTTCTTGCGAATTTGAATAAAATCACGAATATGGACTTGATTTTCCCAGAAACTGTTTTGACAACGACTGTCAATGAAGCAGAAGAGGTAACGGAAGTTGAAATCCAAACTCCTCAAGCAGACTCTAGTGAAGAAGTGACAACTGCGACAGCAGATTTGACAACCAATCAAGTGACGGTTGATGATCAAACTGTTCAGGTTGCAGACCTTTCTCAACCGATTGCAGAAGCTCCAAAAGCGGTAGAAACTACAAGTACAAAAGAAGTAGCATCAAGTTCAGAAGTTACAGAGACAGTGACTGCTTCAGAAGAAGTCGCGCCATCTACAGGAACTTCTGTCCCAGAGAAGCAAACAGCCGAAACAAGCAATGCAGTTGCAGAAGCAGCTCCTCAGGCAACGACTCCAGCTGAGAAAGAGGAAACACAAGCAAGCCCTCAGGCTGAGTTAACAGTGGAAACAACTACAACTCCAGTAGAAGAAAAAGCAATAGAAACAACTGCAACAAGTTTAGAAGAAGTAAAAGAAGTAGCATCAAGTGAAGCTACACCAGCAGTTTCTACTTATCAACCAGAAGAGGTGAAAACAGTTTCAACAACTTACGCGGCTCCAGCTGCGCCCGATTATGCTGGACTGGCAGTAGCGAAATCTGAAAATGCTGGCCTTCAACCACAAACAGCTGCCTTTAAAGAAGAAATTGCTAACTTGTTTGGCATTACATCCTTTAGTGGTTACCGTCCAGGAGATAGTGGAGATCACGGAAAAGGTTTGGCTATCGATTTTATGGTACCAGAAGGCTCAGAACTAGGGGATAAGATTGCGGAATACGCTATTCAAAACATGGCCAGCCGTGGAATTAGTTACATTATTTGGAAACAACGTTTCTATGCTCCATTCGATAGTAAATATGGACCAGCTAATACTTGGAACCCAATGCCAGACCGTGGTAGCGTGACAGAAAATCACTATGATCACGTTCACGTTTCAATGAATGGATAAATCAGACTTTGTAATATCATTTTGACGAATGAGATCTAGCTTTCGTAATAGAGAGCGATTCTCGTTCGTTTTTTTCTTTGTCAATGTGAAGGAAGTTACCATCTTGTAATGTTTTAAGCAACATTCTTGCAATCTATTTTACTTTATAATATAATTGATTAGTCAACTATTGATAAATCAATAGAAAAGAGGAAGAAATGATAGAGATTCAAGATTTACTGTATCAACTCCGCTTGTCTGAGCAAGCGAGCACGCAATTATTTGAAAAAAGGCTTGGGATTAGTTTGACACGGTATCAGATCTTACTGTTTTTGATGGAGTATTCTCCTTGTAATCAAATGGCGGTTCAGGAGCGTTTAAAAATTGATCAGGCTGCTTTGACACGGCATTTCAAGCTTTTGGAAAAGGAAGGTTTGGTGGAGCGTCATCGTAATCCTGAAAATCAGCGGGAAGTCTTGGTAGAAGCTACGAAGTATGCCAAGGAGCAGTTAGTAGTGAATCCTCCTCTGAAGCATATCAAGGTTAAGCAAGAGATGGAAGGTATCTTAACAGAGTCTGAAAGAACAGAACTCAGTCGTTTATTAAATAAATTGGTTTTGGGTATTGAAAATATAGAAATTTAAGGAGAAATAGATGTCAATTATTACAATCATTCTAGCAACGATTGTTGCTGTGGAGCATTTTTACATTTTTTATTTGGAAAGTATTGCAACGCAATCAGATGCAACCAGTCGTGTCTTTAACATGGAAAAGGAAGAACTGGCTCGTCCGTCAGTAAGTTCATTGTTTAAAAATCAAGGGATTTATAATGCTTTGCTAGGAGTCTTTCTCTTGTATGGAATTTATTTCTCACAGAATTTAGAAATTGTGACTATTTTTGTCTTGTTTGTGATTGGTGCTGCGGCTTATGGCTCTCTTACAGCAGATAAGAAAATTATTTTGAAGCAAGGTGGTCCAGCTATTTTGGCCTTGATTAGTATTTTACTCTTTAAATAAACTCATACTCTTCGAAAATCTCTTCAAACCATGTCAGCGTCACCTTGCCGTAGGTATGGTTACTGACTTCGTCAGTCTTATCTACAACCTCAAAGCAGTGCTTTGAGCAACCTGCGACTAGCTTCCTAGTTTGCTCTTTGATTTTCATTGAGTATCAGAGACCAATCCTAGCCTCGCTAGTCCTTTTCAACTCCAGAATAAGGGAAATATGTTATACTTGTTTTTAAGAAAAGAATCTCATGGAATCGTTTGTAAGGAGTTGGAAATGAAAGTATTAGTGACAGGTTTTGAGCCCTTTGGAGGGGAAAAGGTTAATCCAGCCTTGGAGGCCATTAAAGGTTTACCAGCTGAAATCTATGGTGCTGAGGTCCGTTGCCTAGAAGTGCCGACAGTCTTTCACAAATCGGCCCATGTATTGGAAGAAGAGATGAACTGTTATCAACCTGACTTTGTCCTTTGTATTGGTCAAGCAGGTGGACGAACTAGCTTGACACCGGAACGAGTGGCCATTAATCAAGACGATGCACGGATTCCTGATAATGAAGGCAATCAACCGATTGATCTTCCTATTCGTCCAGATGGTGCTCCGGCCTACTTTAGTAATCTACCGATTAAAGCAATGGTTCAAGCTATAAAAAAAGAGGGATTGCCGGCCTCTGTTTCCAATACGGCAGGAACTTTTGTCTGCAATCATTTGATGTATCAGGCCCTCTATTTGGTAGAAAAGAAATTTCCACATGTTAAGGCAGGTTTTATGCATATTCCTTATATGATGGAACAGGTGGTGAATAGACCGACTACTCCAGCTATGAGTTTAGTGGATATTAGGCGAGGGATAGAAGCGGCAATCGGTGCCATGATAGAACATGGAGATGAGGACCTCCAGTTGGTAGGTGGAGAAACTCATTGATAGAAAAAAGCTTGAGGGGCACCTTCAAGCTTTTGGACGTTTTCGAGCTAGTACAGCCCGGTAAAAAATCATTTTATTGATTTGAATATAGGGTAGGAGTGAAAAACTAGCAATTCCAAAGGTAATCCAATTGAGGAAGTACCAAGGAAGGAGTTGTAAGTCTAGGACAAAGCGCTGAAACTTGTAACCTTTCATCAGGAAACGGCTGGTTTTAAGGATTTGTCCTGGTCTGGCTTGTCCCAAGTCTAGGGTGTCGCAGAGGAGAAATTCTACCTGCGAATAGGCATAGTATTGTGGGATATAGAGACTATTTCCTATAATCATCAAGAGCATACTTGCTAGAACGTAAAGACCAAAGGCCATGAGGAAGCGCTCTGTTTCAACTGATGAGAGATCCAGATTAGGAAACTCAGGGTGAAGGGCAATGAATTTCTTTGCAAGAAAGCTACTGTAAAAGAGGAAGTAAATCCCGAGTAAACTAGGAATGCTCCATAAGAAGAGATAGAAACGTTTGAGAAGAAGAGTCAAAAAGGTTTGTGAAAAGTGCTCTTCGTTAAAGAGAGTAAGACTATTTTTGACGGATAGTTCTGTATCGGGATTCTGGATGAGTTTCAGCGTTGTGTAAACTGAACTGGTCAGGAGAATCGTCCCGACAAAGGATACTAATAGTGGGAAAAGGTAGGCTTGGGATACATGGCCAAACACGCTTAAAAAGGATTGTTCTAAAATAGACTCGTTGATACGCTCTAAGGGATTAAGAAAGCCAGACAAGATGACCAGCATGCTAGGTAAGAGATAGACGAGAAAGAGGCGGGGATTTTCAGCCTGAAATTGTCTGGCCTGCAGACGAATGGTTTTTAAATCAATTTTTGGGTATTTCATTCTCTCATTATACACCATAGTTCGTGACAGTTCCAGCTTTTTTTGATAAAATCATACAGTATGCCCTTGGGCACAAAGTATGAACTGGGACTGTCTTTCCCAGCTTCGGAGGTAAAAAATGTCAGATTCACCAATCAAATACCGTTTGATTAAGAAAGAAAAACATACGGGAGCTCGTCTGGGAGAAATCATCACCCCCCACGGTACCTTCCCGACACCTATGTTTATGCCAGTTGGGACTCAAGCCACTGTCAAAACTCAGTCGCCTGAAGAATTGAAGGAGATGGGTTCGGGAATTATCCTGTCAAACACTTATCATCTTTGGCTGCGTCCTGGAGATGAACTCATTGCACGCGCTGGTGGTCTCCACAAGTTCATGAATTGGGACCAACCTATTTTGACAGATAGTGGTGGTTTTCAGGTTTATTCCTTAGCAGATAGCCGTAATATCACAGAAGAAGGAGTAACCTTTAAAAATCATCTTAATGGTTCTAAGATGTTCCTATCACCAGAAAAGGCCATCTCTATTCAGAACAATCTAGGTTCAGACATCATGATGTCCTTTGACGAATGTCCTCAGTTTTATCAACCATACGACTACGTTAAGAAATCAATCGAGCGTACCAGTCGTTGGGCTGAGCGTGGTTTGAAGGCTCACCGTCGTCCGCATGATCAAGGGTTATTTGGGATTGTGCAGGGGGCAGGATTTGAAGATCTTCGCCGCCAATCGGCTCATGACCTTGTCAGCATGGATTTCCCAGGCTACTCTATCGGTGGTTTGGCAGTGGGAGAAACCCACGAAGAGATGAATGCGGTCTTGGACTTTACAACCCAACTGCTGCCTGAAAATAAACCTCGCTATTTGATGGGAGTGGGAGCGCCAGATAGCTTAATCGATGGGGTGATTCGTGGGGTGGATATGTTTGACTGTGTCTTGCCGACTCGTATCGCTCGTAACGGGACTTGTATGACCAGTCAAGGACGTTTGGTTGTAAAAAATGCTCAGTTTGCAGAGGACTTTACGCCACTAGATCCTGAATGTGATTGTTACACATGTAAGAATTACACACGCGCCTACCTTCGTCACCTGCTCAAGGCTGATGAAACCTTTGGTATCCGTTTGACGAGCTATCACAATCTTTATTTCTTGCTTAACCTGATGAAGCAAGTGCGACAAGCCATCATGGATGACAATCTCTTGGAATTCCGTGAGTATTTTGTGGAAAAATATGGCTATAATAAGTCAGGACGTAATTTCTAAAATGGAATTGATACAAGCTAAAAATCCTAAGTTTTCTCTTAGGATTTTTCTTCTTTTTTTGATAGAATAAAGTGTATAACGAAAGGAAGAATAAACTCGTATGCGCATTAAATGGTTTTCCTTGATTAGGATTACAGGTTTACTTTTGGTACTCTTGTATCATTTCTTTCAGACCATCTTTCCTGGAGGATTTTTCGGGGTAGATGTCTTTTTCACATTTTCAGGCTTTCTGATTACAGCTCTACTCATCGAAGAATTTTCTAAAAATCATGAAATTGATTTACTGGGATTTTTTAGGAGGCGTTTTTATCGGATTGTGCCACCTGTGGTTTTGATGGTCTTGGTGACCATGCCCTTTACCTTCCTAGTTCGGCAAGATTATGTGGCTGGAATTGGGGGTCAGATTGCGGGTGTCTTAGGATTTATGACCAATTTCTATGAACTCCTAACAGGTGGGAGTTATGAATCTCAGTTCATTCCACATTTGTTTGTTCATAATTGGAGCTTGGCTGTTGAGGTGCACTACTATATCCTCTGGGGCTTGGCAGTTTGGTTCTTATCCAAGCAGTCTAGGTCAAATGGTCAGTTGAGAGGGATGGTTTTTCTCTTATCAGCTGCTGCCTTCTTGATTAGTTTCTTCTCCATGTTTATTGGTAGTTTTCTAGTAACCTCTTATTCCTCTGTTTACTTCTCCAGTTTAACTCATGTCTATCCATTCTTTTTGGGAAGTATCCTAGCAACTATTGTAGGCGTTCGTCAGACGACTTCCCTCGTCAAGCAGTTGGATAAAATCTGGGATTTACGCAAGACCCTTTTAGTTTTGGGAGGAGGTTTTGGCCTCTTACTCATTTTGACCTTCTTTGTCAAATTTACCTATCTTTTTTCCTATCTTATGGGCTTCTTACTTGCCAGTCTTGCAGCCCTTGCTATGATATTGGCAGCGCGTGTTTTACATGAAAAGACACCTCATATACAGGAACCGAAGATTATCAGCTTCTTAGCGGATACTAGCTATGCAGTTTATCTCTTCCATTGGCCTTTCTATATAATTTTCTCACAGTTGACCTCAAATCTTCTTGCTGTGTTACTGACTCTGATTTGTTCTTATGGCTTTGCCAGTCTTTCATTTTATGTATTGGAGCCGTGGATTGCAGGCAAGAACACACCTGTTTTACAAACTCTTCGTCCCCTGCCTTATATTCACGCAATTCTTGCAACAAGTACAGGAATCTTGGCCTTCATTGTCCTCTTAGTGACTTTGTTGGCACCACAAGTGGGAGCTTTTGAGACAGATTTGACTGTCAATGGTTTGAAGCAAGCTGCAACAAATATTGGCCAGACCAAGGTGATGGCAGAACGAGCAGAAGCTGATAGTTTAGGAATTGCTGATGGCACTATGTTAATTGGTGACTCAGTAGCTCTAAGGGCCAATACAGCCCTGCAGACAGCCCTTCCAGGAGCACAGATTAACGCGCAGGTCAGCAGAACAACCAAGACAGCCAATGAAATCATGCTAAATAATAGCCAGAATAAATTTTTACCTAAGATGGTGGTCATTGCGACTGGGGTAAATAATCCTGAGAATTACAAGGATGACTGGGACAGTATCGTAAAAAATCTTCCTAAGGGCCATCATATAATTTTAGTGACTCCTTATGAGGGAGATAAGACAAAAGAGACCTATACCATCGTTGAGAAGGCTGCTGCTTATATGAGAGAATTGGCAGAGAAGACACCTTATATCACAGTTGCTGATTGGAATCAAGTTGCTAAGGAACATCCAGAAATCTGGGCAGGTACAGACCAAGTCCATTTCGGAAGTGACACTAGCAAAATTGAAGCAGGAGCAAAATTGTATGCAGATACCATTGCTACAGCCTTGCAAACAGCTCAAGACAAGCCAGTCAAATCAAAATAACTTGTATTAAAAAGAGAAGAGTTGGAGAAATCCAGCTCTTTTAAAATATCTCTAGAAAATAGGTCTATACCATTTACAAATGAATCAGAAAAGTTTATAATGTAATTGACATAATAAATATCAAAAGTAATCTTTTAAGGAGGTCATTATTATGCCTAATTACGTTAAAGCGGATCAGTTTTTCTATCCATTTGGCATTCGTCGCGGTGGGTACTTAGAACTTGTTGATGGCAAATTTGGGAAACATGTGGATCAAATTCCTGAAGGAGCAGAGGTTCTTGACTATACTGGTTATAGCATTGCACCAGGTCTTGTGGATACTCATATTCATGGATATGCAGGTGTAGATGTGATGGACAACAACATTGAAGGTACATTGCATACTATGAGTGAAGGACTTCTTAGTACCGGTGTTACCAGTTTCTTGCCAACAACTTTAACAGCCACTTATGAGCAATTGCTTGCAGTCACTGAAAATCTTGGAAACCATTATAAAGAAGCAACAGGTGCTAAGATTCGTGGGATTTATTATGAAGGTCCATATTTCACAGAAACTTTTAAGGGGGCACAAAATCCAACTTATATGAGAGACCCGGGTGTTGAGGAGTTTCATTCTTGGCAGGATGCTGCAAAAGGGATGCTAAATAAGATCGCTATTGCACCAGAACGTGATGGGGTGGAAGATTTTGTACGTACTATTACAGGTGAAGGTGTGACAGTTGCACTTGGACACTCAGATGCGACATTTGAACAAGCTAAGAAGGCAGTTGATGCTGGAGCTAGTGTATGGGTACATGCCTATAATGGGATGCGTGGGTTGACTCACCGCGAACTAGGTATGGTAGGAGCTATGTATGAGCTCCCACATACTTACGCAGAATTGATTTGTGATGGTTATCACGTAGATCCAAAAGCTTGTGAGATTTTACTTAAGCAAAAGGGGACAGAAAACATCGCTCTTATTACGGACTGTATGACAGCTGGTGGACTTGAAGACGGTGACTATATGTTGGGAGAATTCCCTGTTGTAGTAGCAAATGGAACTGCACGTCTCAAATCTACTGGTAATTTGGCAGGTTCTATCCTCAAACTTAAAGATGGTATGAGAAATGTAGTCGAGTGGGGTATTGCGAATCCGCATGAAGCAGTCATGATGGCCAGCCTCAACCCAGCTAAATCCGTTCACATTGACGATGTCTGTGGCCAAATCCGTGAAGGCTATGACGCGGACTTTATCGTACTAGATAAAGATTTGGAATTGGTAGCAACCTATCTAGATGGCGTAAAACGTTATCAAGCATAAGAGAGAAAGCAGAAGTTAGAGACTAGCTTCTGCTTTTTTATGCATGGTACTTTACCGGTAAATAAAAAAGTTAAAAAAATCACAAAAATGCTTGAAGAAACAAATAAAAAGGCTCACATTTGTATTATAAATAATACAAATAAAAAAACGGAGGAGTGCTTTATGAAAGCCTATACTTATGTTAAACCAGGACTTGCTTCTTTTGTTGCTGTAGACAAATCAGTTATCCGCAAGCCAACAGACGCTATTGTGCGTATCGTAAAAACCACTATTTGTGGAACAGACCTCCATATTATCAAAGGGGATGTTCCTGCTTGCCAAAGTGGTACCATTCTTGGTCATGAAGGGATTGGGATTGTTGAAGAAGTTGGAGAAGGAGTTTAGAACTTCAAAAAAGGCGACAAGGTTTTGATTTCTTGTGTCTGTGCCTGTGGTAAATGCTACTACTGCAAAAAAGGAATTTATGCCCACTGTGAAGACGAAGGGGGCTGGATTTTTGGTCACTTGATTGATGGTATGCAGGCTGAATATCTACGTGTCTCTCATGCAGATAACACTCTTTACCACACTCCAGAAGACTTGTCAGATGAAGCTTTGGTTATGCTATCAGACATTCTGCCTACTGGATATGAAATTGGTGTCTTGAAAGGGAAAGTAGAACCTGGTTGTAGCGTAGCCATTATTGGTTCAGGTCCAGTTGGATTGGCTGCTCTTTTAACAGCTCAATTCTATTCACCAGCTAAATTGATTATGGTGGACTTAGACGATAACCGCTTGGAAACTGCTTTATCATTCGGTGCGACTCATAAGGTTAATTCTTCAGACCCTGAAAAAGACATTAAAGAAATTTATGATTTGACAGATGGGCGTGGTGTAGATGTTGCTATCGAAGCTGTTGGTATTCCTGCAACATTTGACTTCTGTCAAAAGATTATCGGTATAGACGGAACAGTTGCCAACTGTGGTGTACATGGTAAACCAGTTGAATTCGATTTGGACAAACTTTGGATCCGCAACATCAATGTAACAACTGGTTTAGTATCTACAAATACCACTCCACAATTGTTGAAAGCACTTGAAAGTCATAAGATTGAACCAGAAAAATTGGTAACTCATTATTTCAAACTAAGTGAAATCGAAAAAGCCTATGAAGTCTTCGGTAAGGCAGCAGACCACCATGCTATTAAGGTCATTATCGAAAATGATATTTCAGAAGCTTAAGAACCAAAAAGTTTTTATCATATAAGCAAATAGAAATTCAGTCATCATCAGATGGCTGGATTTTTTATCAAAAAATTAAGAAATGAGCATATTTCTTTCCTTGTTTATCGGAATTAGTTATAATATACGATACAAAGGAAATGAATGAATATGTATCGTGTTATAGAAATGTACGGAGATTTTGAACCATGGTGGTTCTTAGAAGGTTGGGAAGAAGATATTGTAGCAAGTAAGAAGTTTGACCAGTATTATGATGCTCTCAAATACTACAAAACTTGCTGGTTTAGATTGGAACAAGAATCCCCTCTTTATAAAAGTAGAAGCGACTTGATGACCATTTTTTGGGACCCAGAAGACCAACGCTGGTGTGATGAATGTGACGAGTATTTACAACAATACCATTCATTGGCTCTTTTGCAGGATGAGCAAGTCATCCCAGACGAAAAATTACGTCCGGGCTATGAAAAACAAACTGGTCAGGAAAGGCATCGTTCTTGCCGTATGAAAGTAAAAATAGAGAAAAAGTAACTTTTTGGGAGTTGCTTTTTTATTTTTCCAAATCTTTACGAATAGTATAGGTGAGGAGGTAAGTATGGTTCAAGAAATTGCACAAGAAATCATTCGTTCGGCCCAGAAAAAAGGAGCGCAGGATATTTATTTTGTCCCTAAGCTCGACGCCTATGAGCTTCATATGAGGGTAGGAGACGAGCGCTGTAAAATTGGTTGTTATGATTTTGAAAAGTTTGCTGCCGTCATCAGTCATTTCAAGTTTGTGGCGGGTATGAATGTGGGAGAGAAGCGACGTAGTCAGCTAGGTTCCTGTGATTATGAATATGACCAGAAGATGGCATCCCTACGCTTATCTACCGTAGGCGATTATCGAGGGCATGAGAGTTTAGTTATTCGCTTGTTGCACGATGAGGAGCAGGATTTGCATTTTTGGTTTCAGGATATTGACGAATTGGGTAAGCAGTACAGGCAACGGGGACTCTATCTTTTTGCTGGTCCGGTCGGAAGTGGCAAGACGACCTTGATGCACGAATTGGCCAAGTCACTCTTTAAAGGACAGCAGGTCATGTCTATTGAAGATCCGGTAGAAATCAAACAAGAGGATATGCTACAGTTGCAGTTGAATGAGGCAATTGGACTAACCTATGAAAATCTAATCAAACTTTCCTTACGTCATCGTCCTGACCTCTTGATTATCGGAGAAATTCGGGACAGTGAGACGGCGCGTGCAGTGGTCAGAGCCAGTTTGACAGGTGCGACAGTCTTTTCAACCATTCATGCCAAGAGTATCCGAGGAGTTTATGAACGTTTACTGGAGTTGGGCGTGAGTGAGGAGGAATTGGCAGTCGTTCTGCAAGGAGTCTGCTACCAGAGATTGATTGGGGGAGGAGGAATCGTTGACTTTGCAAACAAAGACTATCAAGAACACCAACCAACTAGCTGGAATGAACAGATTGACCAGCTTCTTAAAGATGGACATATCACAAGTCTTCAGGCTGAAACGGAAAAAATTAGCTACAGCTAAGCAAAAAAATATCATCACACTGTTTAACAATCTCTTTTCCAGCGGTTTTCATCTGGTGGAGACTATCTCCTTTCTAGATAGGAGTGCCTTGTTGGACAAGCAGTGCGTGATCCAGATGCGCACAGGTTTGTCTCAGGGGAAATCATTCTCAGAAATGATGGAAAGTTTGGGCTTTTCAAGTGCCATTGTCACTCAGTTATCTCTAGCTGAAGTCCATGGGAATCTCCACCTGAGTTTGGGAAAGATAGAAGAATATCTAGACAATCTGGCCAAGGTCAAGAAAAAATTAATTGAAGTAGCGACCTATCCTTTGATTTTGCTGGGTTTTCTTCTCTTAATCATGCTGGGACTGCGAAACTATCTACTACCACAACTGGATAGTAGTAATATTGCTACCCAAATCATTGGCAATCTGCCACAAATTTTTCTAGGCATGGTAGGGTTTGTTTCAGTAGGTGTCCTTTTAGCACTAACTTTTTATAAAAGAAGTTCTAAGATGCGGGTCTTTTCTATCTTAGCACGCCTTCCCTTTTTTGGAATTTTTGTGCAAACCTATTTGACAGCTTATTACGCGCGTGAATGGGGCAATATGATTTCTCAAGGGATGGAGCTGACGCAGATTTTTCAAATGATGCGTGAACAAGGTTCCCAGCTCTTTAAAGAAATAGGTCAAGATTTGGCGCAAGCCCTACAAAATGGTCAGGAATTTTCTCAGACGATAGGGACCTATCCTTTCTTTAGGAAGGAATTGAGTCTCATTATCGAGTATGGTGAAGTCAAGTCCAAGCTGGGGAGTGAGTTGGAAATCTATGCTGAAAAAACTTGGGAAGCTTTTTTTACCCGAGTCAACCGCACCATGAATCTGGTGCAGCCACTGGTCTTTATCTTTGTGGCTCTGATTATCGTTTTACTTTATGCGGCAATGCTCATGCCCATGTATCAAAATATGGAGGTAAATTTTTAAAATGAAAAAAATGATGACGTTCTTGAAAAAAGCTAAGGTTAAAGCTTTCACACTGGTAGAGATGTTGGTGGTCCTTTTAATCATCAGTGTGCTTCTCTTGCTCTT
This sequence comes from Streptococcus mitis, assembly GCA_032480835.1. Taxonomy (GTDB): domain Bacteria; phylum Bacillota; class Bacilli; order Lactobacillales; family Streptococcaceae; genus Streptococcus; species Streptococcus mitis_DK. Next base: position 19,520 of record JAWETZ010000022.1, on the reverse strand, counting down.
TGTACCTAATTTGACCAAGCAAAAAGAGGTGGTCAATGACAAAGGAAAAGCTGCTGTTGTTAAGGTGGTGGAAAGCCAGGCAGAGCTTTATAGCTTAGATAAAAATGAAGATGCTAGTCTAAGTAAGTTACAAGCAGATGGGCGAATCACAGAAGAACAGGCTAAAGCCTATAATGAATACTATGCTAAAAATGGAGGAGCAAATCGTAAAGTCAATGATTAAGGCCTTTACCATGCTGGAAAGTCTCTTGGTTTTGGGACTTGTGAGTATCCTTGCCTTGGGCTTGTCAGGCTCTGTCCAGTCCACTTTTGAGGCGGTAGAGGAGCAGATTTTCTTTATGGAGTTTGAAGAAGTCTATCGGGAAACCCAAAAACGCAGTGTAGCCAGTCAGCAAAAGACTAGTCTAAACTTAGATGGGCAGACGATTAGCAATGGCAGTCAAAAGTTGACAGTTCCTAAAGGGGTTCAAGCACCTTCGGGACAAACAATCACATTCGATCGAGCTGGTGGGAATTCGTCGCTGGCTAAGGTTGAATTTCAGACCAGTAAAGGAGCGATTCGCTATCAATTATATCTAGGAAATGGAAAAATTAAACGCATTAAGGAAACAAAAAATTAGGGCAGTAATTTTACTAGAAGCAGTAGTCGCTCTAGCTATCTTTGCCAGTATTGCAGCCCTTCTTTTGGGACAAATTCAAAAGAATAGGCAAGAAGAATCAAAAGTTTTGCAAAAGGAAGAAGTCTTGAGGGTAGCTAAGATGGCCCTGCAGACAGGTCAAAATCAGGTAAACATCAACGGAGTTGAGATTCAGGTGTTTTCTAGTGAAAAAGGATTGGAGGTCTACCATGGTTCAGAACAGTTGGTGGCTATCAAAGAGCCATAAGATCAAGGCTTTCACTTTGTTGGAATCTCTGATTGCCCTCATTGTCGTCAGTGGAAGTTTACTCCTCTTTCAAGCCATGAGTCAGCTCCTCATTTCAGAAGTTCGTTATCAGCAGCAAAGCGAGCAAAAAGAGTGGCTCTTGTTTGTGGAGCAGCTGGAGGCAGAATTAAATCGTTCGCAGTTCGAAAAAGTGGAGGGCAATCACCTCTATATGAAGCAGGATGGCAAGGACATCGCCATCGGTAAGTCCAAGTCAGATGATTTTCGGAAAACCGATGCCAGTGGACGGGGGTATCAGCCTATGGTTTATGGCCTCAAATCCGCTCAGATTACAGAGGACAATCAAGTGGTTCGATTTCATTTCCAGTTCCAGAAAGGCTTAGAAAGGGAGTTCATCTATCGTGTGGAAAAAGAAAAAAGTTAAGGCAGGAGTTCTCCTCTATGCGGTAACCATAGTAGCCATCTTTAGTCTTTTGTTACAATTTTACTTGAACCGACAAGTCGCCCACTATCAAGACTATGCTTTGAATAAAGAAAAGTTAATCGCTTTTGCCATGGCCAAGCGAACCAAGGATAAAGCTGAACAAGAAAGTGGAGAACAGGCCTTTAATCTGGGTCAGGTGAGTTATCAAAATAAGAAAACAAACTTGGTGACAAGGGTTCACACGCCTAAGAGCCAATATGAGTTCCTATTTCCTTCAGTCAAAATCAAAGAAGAGAAAACAGATGAAAAGAAAGAGGCAGCGACTGATTCAAGTGATCAAGCAGAGAGGAAAAAATCGGAAAAGAAGCCTGAAAAGAAAGAGAATTCCTAGTTAATCAAGCTACTTTGTGCTAAACTAAAAATATGAAACATGATTTTAATCACAAAGCAGAAACTTTCGATTCACCTAAAAATATCTTCCTAGCAAACTTGGTTTATCAAGATATCGAGAAACAGCTTGATCTTCTATCAGACAAAGAAATTCTGGATTTTGGTGGTGGGACGGGTCTATTAGCCTTGCCCCTAGCCAAGCAGACTAAGTCAGTCACTCTTATAGACATTTCTGAGAAAATGCTGGAGCAAGCTCGTTTGAAAGCAGAGCAGCAAGAAATCAAGAATATCCAGTTTTTGGAGCAAGATTTACTGGAAAAACCCTTGAAGCAAGAGTTTGATCTCATTGTTGTTTGTCGGGTTCTTCATCATATGCCTGATGTGGATGTGGCTCTTTCACTGTTTCATCAACATTTGAAGGAAGATGGGGAACTTCTCATTGCTGATTTTACCAAGACGGAGGCTAACCATCACGGCTTTGAATTGCCTGAATTGGGAAAAAAGCTAATTGATCATGGTTTTTCATCGGTGCATAGTCAGATTCTCTATAGCGCTGAAGACCTGTTTCAAGGAAATTACTCAGAACTCTTTTTAACAGTAGCTCAAAAATCACTCGCCTAGTCAGGGAGTGATTTTTCTATAAGGATGGAAAAAAGAAGGGAAATTTGATAAGATAGGAATATGGATTTTGAAAAAATTGAACAAGCTTATACGTATTTACTAGAGAATGTCCAAGTCATCCAAAGTGATTTGGCGACCAACTTTTATGACGCCTTGGTGGAGCAAAACAGCATCTATCTGGATGGTGAGACTGAGCTAAATCAGGTCAAAGAGAACAATCAGGCCCTTAAGCGCTTAGCGCTTCGCAAAGAAGAGTGGCTCAAGACCTACCAGTTTCTCTTGATGAAGGCAGGGCAAACGGAGCCTTTACAGGCCAATCACCAGTTTACGCCGGACGCCATTGCTTTACTTTTGGTGTTTATCGTGGAAGAGCTGTTTAAAGAGGAGGAAATTTCTATCCTCGAAATGGGTTCTGGGATGGGAATTTTGGGCGCTACTTTCTTGACCTCGCTTGATAAAAAAGTGGATTACTTGGGAATGGAAGTCGATGATTTGCTGATTGATTTGGCAGCTAGCATGGCAGATGTGATTGGTTTGCAGGCTGGCTTTGTCCAAGGAGATGCCGTTCGTCCACAAATGCTCAAAGAAAGCGATGTGGTCATCAGCGACTTGCCTGTTGGCTATTATCCTGATGATGCCGTTGCAGCGCGTCATCAAGTTGCTTCTAGTCAAGAACATACCTACGCCCATCACTTGCTCATGGAACAAGGACTTAAGTACCTCAAGTCAGATGGATACGCTATTTTTCTAGCTCCGAGTGATTTGTTGACCAGTCCTCAAAGTGATTTGTTAAAAGTGTGGTTGAAAGAGGAGGCAAGTCTGGTTGCCATGATCAGTCTACCTGAAAATCTTTTTGCTAGTGCTAAACAATCTAAGACGATTTTTATCTTACAGAAGAAAAGTGATATAGCAGTAGAGCCTTTTATTTATCCGCTTGCAAGCCTGCAAGATGCAAGTGTTTTAATGAAATTTAAAGAAAATTTTCAAAAATGGACTCAAGGTACTGAAATATAAAATAGATTTTGTTATAATAGATGAAAACGCTTAAAAGAGGAGTCTTGTTATGACAAAAACAATTGCAATCAATGCAGGAAGTTCAAGTTTGAAATGGCAATTATACTTAATGCCAGAGGAAAAAGTGTTAGCCAAAGGCTTGATTGAACGTATCGGTTTGAAAGATTCAATTTCAACTGTAAAATTTGATGGCCGTTCTGAACAACAAATTTTGGATATCGAAAATCATACACAAGCTGTTAAAATTTTATTGGATGACTTGATTCGTTTCGATATTATCAAGGCTTATGATGAGATTACTGGTGTTGGCCACCGTGTTGTTGCAGGTGGAGAATATTTCAAAGAATCAACAGTTGTTGAAGGTGATGTATTAGAAAAAGTTGAAGAGTTGAGTTTGTTGGCTCCTCTCCACAATCCAGCCAATGCGGCAGGTGTTCGTGCCTTTAAGGAATTGTTGCCAGATATTACCAGTGTAGTTGTTTTTGATACTTCATTCCACACAAGTATGCCAGAGAAAGCTTATCGCTACCCTCTACCAACAAAATATTACACAGAAAACAAGGTTCGTAAATATGGTGCCCACGGTACAAGCCACCAGTTTGTAGCAGGAGAAGCTGCAAAACTTTTGGGACGTCCATTAGAAGACTTGAAATTGATTACTTGCCACATCGGTAATGGTGCTTCTATTACAGCTGTTAAGGGTGGTCAGTCTGTCGATACTTCAATGGGCTTCACTCCACTTGGTGGTGTGATGATGGGTACTCGTACAGGAGATATTGACCCAGCTATCATTCCTTACCTAATGCAATATACAGAGGACTTTAACACGCCTGAAGACATTAGTCACGTCCTTAATCGTGAATCAGGCCTTATGGGTGTTTCAGGTAAATCTAGTGATATGCGCGATGTGATTGCTGCTATGGAAGAAGGGGACCACGATGCCACTCTAGCCTATGAAATGTATGTTGATCGTATCCAAAAACATATCGGTCAATACCTTGCGGTCCTAAATGGAGCAGATGCTATTATCTTTACTGCAGGTATCGGTGAAAATGCTGCAAACGTACGTGAGGATGTTATCTCAGGTATCTCTTGGTTTGGCTGTGACGTTGATCCAGAAAAGAACGTCTTTGGCGTGACAGGAGACATCTCAACAGAAGCAGCGAAAATTCGTGTTTTGGTTATTCCAACAGATGAAGAATTGGTCATTGCCCGTGATGTTGAACGCTTGAAAAAATAACTAAAATCAGAAAAAATATTCTGTACGAGGAGTTGGGAAAGTGAATTTTCCAACTTCTTTTTCTGATGAAATTGTCCAAAACCTTGCTATGATTGGCTTTTTTGAAAAATATGGTATAATAGTAGTAATTTAATAGATGGAGTTGAGTTTTGAAGAAAAACTTTCGTGTAAAAAGAGAGAAAGATTTTAAGGCGATTTTCAAGGAGGGGACAAGTTTTGCCAATCGCAAATTTGTTGTCTACCAATTAGAAAACCAGAAAAACCATTTTCGAGTAGGTCTATCAGTTAGCAAAAAACTGGGGAATGCTGTCACTAGAAATCAAATCAAGCGACGAATCCGACATATTATCCAGAATGTAAAAGGGAGTCTGGTAGAAGATGTCGATTTTGTTGTCATTGCTCGAAAAGGGGTTGAAACCTTGGGATACGCAGAGATGGAGAAAAATCTACTCCACGTATTAAAATTATCAAAGATTTACCAGGAAGGAAATGGGAGTGAAAAAGAAATTACAGTTGACTAGTTTGCTAGGTCTATCTCTATTTATCATGACAGCCTGTGCAACTAATGGGACAACTAGCGATATTACGGCAGATTCGACTGATTTTTGGAGTAAATTGGTTTACTTCTTTGCAGAGGTCATTCGCTTTTTATCATTTGATATTAGTATCGGAGTAGGGATTATTCTCTTTACAATCTTGATTCGTACAGTGCTCTTGCCAGTCTTTCAAGTGCAAATGGTGGCTTCTAGAAAAATGCAGGAAGCTCAACCTCGCATTAAGGCACTTCGAGAACAATATCCGGGTCGAGATATGGAAAGCAGAACCAAACTAGAGCAGGAAATGCGTAAAGTCTTTAAAGAAATGGGTGTCAGACAGTCGGATTCTCTTTGGCCGATTTTGATTCAGATGCCACTTATCTTGGCCTTGTTCCAAGCCCTATCAAGAGTTGACTTTTTGAAGACAGGTCATTTCTTATGGATTAATCTTGGTGATGTGGATACAACATTCGTGCTTCCGATTTTAGCAGCAGTATTCACCTTTTTAAGTACTTGGTTATCCAATAAAGCCTTGTCTGAGCGTAACGGAGCTACGACTGCGATGATGTATGGGATTCCAGTCTTAATCTTTATCTTTGGGGTTTATGCTCCGAGCGGAGTCGCTCTCTACTGGGCAGTGTCCAATGCTTATCAAGTTTTGCAAACCTATTTCTTGAACAATCCATTCAAGATTATCGCAGAGCGCGAGGCGGTAGCTCAGGCACAGAAAGATTTGGAAAATAGAAAAAGAAAAGCCAAGAAAAAGGCTCAGAAAATGAAATAATAAGGAGGAATCTGGTAATGGTAGTATTTACAGGTTCAACTGTTGAAGAAGCAATCCAGAAAGGATTGAAAGAATTAGATATTCCAAGAATGAAGGCTCATATCAAAGTCATTTCTCGTGAGAAAAAAGGGTTTCTTGGTTTATTTGGTAAAAAACCAGCCCAAGTGGATATTGATGCTATCAGTGAAACGACAGTTGTAAAAGCAAACCAACAAGCTGTAAAGGGAGTTCCAAAGCAAATTAATGATTTGAATGAGCCTGTTAAAACAGTCAGTGAAGCAACGGTTGATTTGGGTCATGTTGTAGAGGCAATTAAAAAGATTGAAGAGGAAGGCCAAGGTATTTCTGATGAAGTCAAGGCTGAAATCTTAAAACATGAAAGACATGCCAGCACCATCTTAGAAGAAACTGGTCACATTGAGATTTTAAATGAATTACAACTTGAAGAAGCTGCTCTCGAAGAAGTAGAAACTCCTATTATTGAAAGCCAAACTGAGCAAACTGAAAGTCAAGAACTAGAAGACTTGGGCTTGAAGGTTGAACCGAGCTTTGATATTGAACAAGTAGCTACGGAAGTAACTACTTATGTTCAAACGATTATTGATGACATGGATGTTGAAGCCACACTTTCAAATGATTATAACCGTCGTAGCATCAATCTACAAATTGACACCAACGAACCAGGTCGTATTATCGGCTACCATGGTAAAGTCTTGAAGGCCTTGCAACTGTTGGCTCAAAATTATCTTTACAACCGCTATTCAAGAACCTTCTACATTACAATCAATGTCAATGATTATGTCGAACACCGTGCAGAAGTCTTGCAGACCTATGCGCAAAAATTAGCGACTCGTGTTTTGGAAGAAGGGCGCAGTCATAAAACAGATCCAATGTCAAATAGCGAACGCAAGATTATCCATCGTATTATTTCACGTATGGATGGCGTGACTAGTTACTCTGAAGGTGATGAGCCAAATCGCTATGTCGTTGTAGATACAGAATAAGTAAAATCAGGTTTATCCTGATTTTTTGCTAGTTAGAGGAGGTTAAACTGATGTTGAATAAGATAAGAGACTATCTAGACTTTGCAGGGATCCAGTATCGTAATCCAGATAAAGCGGGAGCAGAGCGAGAGAAAATGCTGGAATTGCGCTACAAAGGTCAAGAGGCACGAAAGGCTTTTACAGAGCTAGCCAAAGCCTTTCAAGCAAGCCATCCAGAATGGCAACTCCAACAGACTAGTCAGTGGATGAATCAGGCACAGCGTTTGCGACCACATTTCTGGGTCTATCTACAGAGAGAAGGACAAGTGACAGAACCTATGAAGGCCTTACGTCTGTACGGAAGTTCTTCTGATTTTGGAGTCTCACTAGAAGTCAGTTTCATCGAGCGTAAGAAGGATGAGCAAACTCTGGGCAAGCAGGCCAAAGTTTTAGAAATTCCAACCGTTGAAGGTGTTTATTATCTAGTCTACTCTGATGGTCAAAGTCAACGGTGGGAGGCAAACGAAGAAAATCGTCAGGTCTTAGTTGAGAAGATAGGAAGTCAAGAAATCCGAAAAGTGTTAGTTAAAGCAGATGTTTCTTTTATTGAAAATCAATCATTAGAAGTGATTTTAGAAAAATTAGAAGATGCTTATGAACGCTTACTTCCCTACTATCAGGCGACTAGAGGATAGCAAATAGAATACTTATTTACGTCGAATTGTTTAATTGCTATTCTATGTATTTTTTCATATAATAGTAAAATAGAATGTGTGATTCAATAATCACCTCAAATAGAAAGGAAATTCTATGTCAAATCTATCTGTTAATGCAATTCGTTTCCTAGGTATTGACGCTATCAACAAAGCCAACTCAGGTCACCCAGGTGTGGTTATGGGAGCAGCTCCGATGGCATACAGCCTCTTTACAAAACAACTTCGTATTAATCCAGCTCAACCAAACTGGATTAACCGCGACCGCTTTATTCTTTCAGCAGGCCATGGTTCAATGCTCCTTTATGCCCTTCTTCACCTTTCTGGTTTTGAAGATGTCAGCATGGATGAGATTAAGAGCTTCCGTCAATGGGGTTCAAAAACACCAGGTCACCCAGAATTTGGCCATACAGCAGGGATTGATGCTACGACAGGTCCTCTAGGGCAAGGGATTTCAACTGCTACTGGTTTTGCGCAAGCAGAACGTTTTTTGGCAGCCAAATATAACCGTGAAGGCTACAATATCTTTGACCACTATACTTACGTTATCTGTGGAGACGGAGACTTGATGGAAGGTGTCTCAAGCGAGGCAGCTTCATACGCAGGTTTGCAAAAACTGGATAAGTTGGTTGTTCTTTATGATTCAAATGACATCAACTTGGATGGTGAGACAAAAGATTCCTTTACAGAAAGTGTTCGTGACCGTTATAATGCCTATGGTTGGCATACTGCCTTGGTTGAAGATGGAACAGATTTAGAAGCAATCCATACTGCTATCGAAACAGCTAAAGCTTCAGGCAAACCATCTTTGATTGAAGTGAAGACGGTTATTGGATACGGTTCTCCAAACAAACAGGGAACTAATGCTGTACACGGTGCTCCTCTTGGAGCAGATGAAACTGTAGCTACTCGTCAAGCTCTCGGTTGGGACTATGAACCATTTGAAATCCCAGAACAAGTATATGCTGATTTCAAAGAACATGTTGCAGACCGTGGTGCATCAGCTTATCAAACTTGGATAAAATTAGTTGCTGATTATAAAGAAGCTCACCCAGAACTGGCAGCAGAAGTAGAAGCAATCATAGATGGGCGTGATCCAGTTGAAGTGACTCCAGCAGACTTCCCAGCCTTAGAAAATGGCTTCTCTCAAGCAACTCGTAATTCAAGCCAAGATGCCTTGAACGTTGTAGCTGCTAAATTGCCAACCTTCCTAGGTGGATCAGCTGACCTTGCTCACTCAAACATGACTTATATCAAGACTGATGGACTTCAAGACGATGCCAATCGCTTGAACCGTAACATTCAGTTTGGTGTTCGTGAATTTGCAATGGGAACGATCTTGAACGGGATGGCTCTTCACGGTGGACTTCGTGTATACGGTGGAACTTTCTTCGTCTTCTCTGACTATGTGAAGGCAGCTGTCCGCTTGTCAGCCTTGCAAGGACTTCCTGTGACTTATGTCTTTACCCACGATTCTATTGCAGTTGGGGAAGATGGCCCAACGCACGAACCCGTTGAGCACTTAGCAGGTCTTCGTGCTATGCCAAATCTAAATGTTTTCCGTCCAGCAGATGCGCGTGAAACGCAAGCAGCTTGGTACCTTGCAGTGACAAGTGAGAAAACACCAACTGCCCTTGTCTTGACCCGTCAAAACTTGACTGTTGAAGAGGGAACAGACTTTGACAAGGTTGCAAAAGGTGCCTATGTTGTCTATGAAAATGCAGCAGATTTTGATACGATCTTGATTGCGACAGGTTCAGAGGTCAATCTTGCTGTCTCAGCTGCCAAAGAATTGGCTAGTCAAGGCGCAAAAGTCCGCGTAGTCAGCATGCCATCTACAGATGTCTTTGATAAACAAGATGCAGCATACAAGGAAGAAATTCTTCCAAATGCAGTCCGCCGTCGTGTTGCAGTCGAAATGGGTGCAACTCAAAACTGGTACAAATATGTTGGTCTCGATGGTGCCGTTCTAGGTATTGATACCTTCGGAGCCTCTGCCCCAGCACCAAAAGTATTGGCAGAATATGGCTTTACTGTAGAAAATCTTGTAAAAGTCGTTCAAGACTTGAAATAATCCTAAGAATCAGAGCGCAAGCTCTGGTTTTTTCTTACTAGAAAAGCAAGGTACAATCTTGTAAAAGTAGCTGAAATTTGATATAGTAGTCCTATGTGAAAGACAAAGGAGAATATAATGGAATCACAATATACATTTTTAATCATTCTTGTGGCTATGGTGGGCTTGATGTTCTTTACGCAACGCTCTCAAAAGAAACAAGCACAAAAACGTATGGAAAGCTTAAATAAACTACAAAAAGGTTATGAAGTTATTACAATCGGTGGACTTTACGGAACAGTTGATGAAGTAGATACTGAGAAGAGAACGATTGTTCTTGATGTAGATGGAGTTTACTTGACTTTTGAACTAGCTGCTATCAAGACCGTATTACCACTTAAAGAAACAGCTTCACTCGAAGGTGCAATTGAAAAATAAGACGGGATCACTAACTCCCGTTTTTCTATAAAAGAAAGGAAATGGGATGAAAAAACTAGTCTTTGTCTGTCTGGGAAATATTTGCCGCAGTCCTATGGCCGAGTTTGTTATGAAATCAATGACAGATAACTACGAAATCCAAAGTCGAGCAACTTCCTCTTGGGAACATGGCAATCCGATTCATAAGGGCACTCAGGGAATTTTTCAACAGTATCAGATTCCTTATGACAAGAACAAGACATCGCTTCAGATTAGTAAGGAAGATTTTGAAGCCTTTGATTATATTATCGGAATGGACGATTCAAATGTTTCTGATTTACGTCAGATGTGTCCAATAGACTGTCAAGATAAGATTTACTCATTTGCATCTGAAAGTGTTCCGGATCCTTGGTATACAGGGGATTTTGAAGAAACTTATCAGCGTGTTCAAGAGGGCTGTCAAGTGTGGCTAGAACGCTTAGAGGAGAGTGAAGATGGAAAATCTTAAGAATTTCTATGGGAAATATCATGTCTATCTGAGTCGTTCTCATTTAGAGATTTTAGCAGCAGTAACGATTGTTTTTTGTGCGGTACTAGTCTTTTTTCTCAATATTCCCGGGAAAGGTGTCTTAAAACTCGATAATGAAACGATTGTTTATGATGGCAGTCTTGTCCGTGGTAAAATGAATGGACAAGGTACTATCACCTTTCAAAATGGAGACCAATATACGGGTGGTTTCAACAATGGAGCCTTCAACGGAAAAGGTACCTTTCAATCCAAAGAAGGTTGGACCTACGAAGGTGATTTTGTAAATGGTCAAGCTGAAGGAAAAGGGAAACTAACAACAGAACAAGAAGTCGTTTATGAAGGGACTTTTAAACAAGGCGTTTTTCAACAAAAATAAAGCCTCCTGACATGGAGGTTTTTTTTACAAAAACAAGAAAGCGCTTTCTATATGTTTGTTAGGTTTGTGAAATAAAAAAATTTTTGTTGTTATTTCACAATCATCTAGTCAAAAGTTGATACTATAACGTATTTGAGAGTAATTTCACAATATCGCAAAAATTCTTTGTGAAATGTTTATGAAACTGTTTACAAAACATAAAAAAAGAGTTATAATAAACTTGTGAAAAAATTAACAAAGGATAAAATCCTTAAAGGCTATGGAGGATAATATGGCTGATAAAAAAACAGTGACACCTGAGGAAAAACAACTTGCTGCTGAAAAGCATGTCGATGGTCTCGTGAAAAAAGCCTTGGTTGCGCTTGATGAGATGCGCAAGTTGAACCAAGAACAAGTTGACTATATTGTGGCAAAAGCTTCGGTTGCAGCACTTGACGCGCATGGTATACTTGCACAACATGCAGTTGAGGAAACTGGTCGTGGGGTATTTGAAGATAAGGCAACGAAAAATCTATTTGCCTGTGAACATGTAGTGAACAATATGCGTGGAGTTAAAACAGTTGGAGTTATCGAAGATGATCCAATTACAGGCTTGACGAAGATTGCTGAACCTGTTGGTGTAATCTGTGGTGTCACTCCAACAACCAACCCAACTTCAACAGCGATTTTCAAATCATTGGTTGCTTTGAAAACACGTAATCCAATCGTGTTTGCTTTCCATCCATCAGCTCAAGAATCATCAGCTCACGCAGCACAAATTGTTCGTGATGCCGCTATCGCAGCTGGAGCACCTGAAAACTGTGTTCAATGGATTACAGAGCCATCTATGGAAGCAACTGGAGCACTTATGAACCACGAAGGTGTTGCGACTATCCTTGCAACTGGTGGTAATGCCATGGTTAAAGCGGCATATTCATGTGGGAAACCAGCTCTTGGGGTAGGTGCCGGGAACGTTCCTGCCTATGTAGAAAAATCTGCTGACCTTCGTCAAGCTGCTCATGACATCGTGATGTCTAAATCATTTGATAATGGGATGGTCTGTGCATCAGAACAAGCGGTTATCATTGATAAAGAAGTGTATGATGAATTTGTAGAAGAATTCAAATCATACCACACTTACTTTGTAAACAAAAAAGAAAAAGCACTTCTTGAAGAATTCTGTTTTGGTGTGAAAGCAAACAGCAAAAACTGTGCTGGTGCTAAACTAAATGCAAACATTGTTGGTAAACCAGCAGCATGGATTGCAGAACAAGCGGGATTCAGCGTTCCAGAAGGAACAAACATCTTGGCGGCAGAATGTGAGGAAGTAGGGCCAAAAGAACCACTGACTCGTGAAAAATTGTCACCAGTAATCGCTGTATTGAAAGCTGAAGATACAGAAGATGGTCTTACAAAAGCTCGTCAAATGGTTGAGTTTAACGGACTTGGTCACTCAGCAGCTATCCATACAAAAGATGAAGCTCTTGCTAAACGCTTTGGTACAGAAATCAAAGCTATGCGTATTATCTGGAACTCTCCATCTACTTTCGGTGGTATCGGTGACGTTTACAATGCTTTCATCCCATCATTGACACTTGGATGTGGTTCATACGGACGCAACTCTGTTGGGGATAACGTGAGCGCTATTAACCTCCTAAACATCAAGAAAGTAGGGAAACGTAGAAATAATATGCAATGGTTTAAAGTTCCTTCAAAAATTTACTTCGAACGTAATTCTATCCAATACCTTCAAACATGTGAAGATATTGAACGCGTTATGATCGTTACGGACAAATCAATCGAAAAACTTGGTTTCGTTCAACGTATTATCGACCAATTGAACGCACGTAGCAACCGTGTAACTGTCCAAGTTTTCTCAGATGTTGAACCAGATCCAGATATCACAACTGTAGAACGTGGTACTGAAGTGATGAGAGCATTTGAACCAGATACAATTATCGCTCTTGGTGGTGGTTCTCCAATGGACGCAGCGAAAGTTATGTGGCTCTTCTACGAACAACCAGAAATCGACTTCCGTGACTTGGTTCAAAAATTCATGGATATCCGTAAACGCGCCTTCCGCTTCCCATCACTTGGTAAGAAAGCGAAGTACATCGGTATCCCAACAACTTCAGGTACTGGTTCAGAAGTAACACCATTTGCCGTTATCTCTGATAAGAAAAATAACCGCAAATATCCATTGGCTGACTACTCATTGACACCAACTATTGCCATTGTTGACCCTGCTTTGGTTGAATCAGTTCCAGATTTTATTACTGCTGACACAGGTATGGACGTCTTGACACACGCGACTGAAGCCTACACTTCAAACTTTGCTAACGACTATACAGACGGTATTGCGCTTCAATCAATCAAACTTGTCTTTGAATGGTTGGAAAAATCTGTTAAGACTGCTGACCCAGAAGCTCGTGAAAGAATGCATAATGCTTCTACAATGGCAGGTATGGCCTTCGCCAATGCCTTCCTTGGTATGAGCCACTCAATGGCCCACAAGATCGGTGCGGTTCACCATACTGTTCACGGACGTACAAACGCAATCTTGCTTCCATACGTTATCCGTTACAACGGAACTCGTCCATCTAAGACCACTACATGGCCTAAATACAACTACTGGAAAGCTGATGAGAAATTCCAAGACATCGCGAAAATGCTTGGCTTGCCTCACTCAACTCCAGAAGAAGCAGTTGAAGCATACGCTAAAGCTGTTTATGAACTTGGTGTTGCAGTAGGTATCAAGATGAACTTCAAGGATCAAGGAATTGATGAAAAAGCTTGGAAAGACAGTTTGCATGAAATTGCCTTGCTTGCTTATGAAGATCAATGTTCACCTGCTAACCCACGCTTGCCAATGGTAGCTGACATGGAAGAAATTATGGCAGATGCTTACTATGGTTATGCAGAACGTCCAGGACGTCGTAAATAATCGTTTATCAGCCTAGAGGCAGGAATTTCCTGTCTCTTTTTTTTGTGAAATAGGGGTATCGAAAATAAATTTTAGCTTTCTATTTTCGTTTTTTATCTGAAAAAGAAAAGCGGTAAATGACTATGTAGATAAAGAAAGACAGCAGTATAGGCTTTCAGAGAAGAAAGAAAAATAAGTGAGGTGTAGACAAAAAACAACGCCCGTACTTGCAATTAAACTTAAATAGTTATATAATAGGTTTGTTGAAAGGTGATTTGTAGTGATTCAAGTTACTCTTTTCACAATAAAAATTTCATGATTTTCATAAGGAGGAAATCACTAATGGTAGTTAAAGTTGGTATTAACGGTTTCGGACGTATCGGTCGTCTTGCTTTCCGTCGTATCCAAAACGTAGAAGGTGTTGAAGTTACTCGTATCAACGACCTTACAGATCCAGTTATGCTTGCACACTTGTTGAAATACGACACAACTCAAGGTCGTTTCGACGGTACTGTTGAAGTTAAAGAAGGTGGATTCGAAGTTAACGGTAAATTCGTTAAAGTTTCTGCTGAACGTGATCCAGAACAAATCGACTGGGCTACTGACGGTGTAGAAATCGTTCTTGAAGCTACTGGTTTCTTTGCTAAGAAAGAAGCAGCTGAAAAACACCTTAAAGGTGGAGCTAAAAAAGTTGTTATCACTGCTCCTGGTGGAAACGACGTTAAAACAGTTGTATTTAACACTAACCACGATGTTCTTGACGGTACTGAAACAGTTATCTCAGGTGCTTCATGTACTACAAACTGCTTGGCTCCAATGGCTAAAGCTCTTCAAGACAACTTTGGTGTTGTTGAAGGATTGATGACTACTATCCACGCTTACACTGGTGACCAAATGATCCTTGACGGACCACACCGTGGTGGTGACCTTCGCCGTGCTCGCGCTGGTGCTGCAAACATCGTTCCTAACTCAACTGGTGCTGCAAAAGCTATCGGTCTTGTAATCCCAGAATTGAACGGTAAACTTGACGGATCTGCACAACGCGTTCCAACTCCAACTGGATCAGTTACTGAATTGGTAGCAGTTCTTGAAAAGAACGTTACTGTTGATGAAGTGAACGCAGCTATGAAAGCAGCTTCAAACGAATCATACGGTTACACAGAAGATCCAATCGTATCTTCAGATATCGTAGGTATGTCTTACGGTTCATTGTTTGACGCAACTCAAACTAAAGTTCTGGACGTTGACGGTAAACAATTGGTTAAAGTTGTATCATGGTACGACAACGAAATGTCATACACTGCACAACTTGTTCGTACTCTTGAATACTTTGCAAAAATCGCTAAATAATTCTTGAGTCGATAAAAAGCAAGGCCTCTTGGTCTTGCTTTTCTTATATGGAAAAATGGATGACGCAATCATCCATTTTTTTTTAATTCTTTTTCAAAAGTATCTGAAAGAGTAGTGAAGCTTAATTTCTCTAATGTAAGCGGATGGGTAAAGGACAGTCGAAAGGCATGAAGCATAAGTCGACTTGATTTTTCTTTGCTATTATAGAGAGGGTCACCCAAGATAGGAAAGTTATGATGAGAAAGGTGGACACGTATTTGATGGGTTCGTCCTGTTTTTAGTTTGCAACGAACCAAGGAAGTTTTGTTTGGAAATTGCTTTAATCTGCTTACATGCGTTTCGGCATATTGCCCATTTTTTGTATCAACTATTCGTTTTCTGCGATCATGGCGATCACGTCCGATTTTGTCTCTGAAAACAAGCTCTTTGCTGTTGATATGACCGTCGACCTGTGCCCAATATTCTCTAAAAACCTCTTTTTTCTCCAATAATCGATTGAGAATAGGCAGGATAAAAGGATTTTTGGCAAAAAGAACTAAACCGCTGGTTTCCATGTCTAAACGATGAACGACATAACAGGTTTGGCCAACGTAGGCGCTGACATGGTTAAGAAGAGCAATTTCGTTTGGTTGGTTACCGTGTGTTTTCATCCCCTCAGGTTTGTTTACAATAATCAGGTGTTGGTCTTGATAAACTTCCTGAACTAAGTCTGGGTTGCCCCAAGGGATTGTCTTTTTGGGATAATCTTCCTCGTCAAATGTCAACTGGCAAACATCTCCAGGATTGACCATCTCGTTCCAGTGAACTTCTTCTTGATTTACCAAAATATGTTTCTTGATTCTCAAAAAATGCCGGATTTTTCTAGGGATGAGAAGTTGATCCTCTAGTAATTGCTTGACCGTCATTTGAGGTAAAGAGGCGGGTAATGTAAATGTGAATTTCATACAGATATTGTAACAAAAAAACCCCTATTTGGATAGGAAATAGCTAAATTCTTGTCTTCCTATGATGAAGATGATAAAATAAACGCATGAAATTAGATAAATTATTTGAGAAATTTCTTTCTCTTTTTAAAAAAGAAACAAGTGAACTAGAGGATTCTGATTCGACTAGCTTGCGTCGCTCTCGTAGTGATCGAAAAAAATTAGCCCAAGTGGGTCCAATTCGAAAATTCTGGCGTCGCTATCATCTGACAAAGATTGTTCTTATACTAGGTTTGAGTGCAGGCTTGCTAGTCGGAACCTATTTGTTTGCTGTAGCCAAGTCAACCAATGTTAACGATTTGCAAAATGCCTTGAAAACTCGGACTATCATTTTTGATCGTGAAGAAAAAGAGGCTGGTGCCTTGTCTGGTCAAAAGGGAACCTACGTTGAACTGACTGACATCAGTAAAAATTTGCAGAATGCTGTTATTGCGACAGAAGACCGTTCTTTCTATAAAAATGACGGGATTAACTATGGCCGTTTCTTCTTGGCTATTGTCACTGCTGGACGTTCAGGTGGTGGTTCTACTATTACCCAACAGCTGGCTAAAAACGCCTATTTGTCACAGGATCAAACTGTTGAGAGAAAAGCAAAAGAATTTTTCTTGGCTTTAGAATTGACTAAAAAATATAGCAAAGATCAGATCCTAACCATGTACCTTAATAACGCCTATTTTGGAAATGGTGTGTGGGGTGTAGAAGATGCGAGTAAGAAATATTTTGGAGTTTCTGCATCTGAAGTGAGTCTGGATCAAGCTGCTACTCTGGCAGGCATGCTCAAAGGGCCGGAGCTGTATAATCCTTTGAATTCTGTAGAGGATTCTACCAACCGTCGCGATACTGTTTTACAAAATATGGTTGCAGCGGGTTATATTGATAAAAATCAAGAAACCGAGGCTGCAGGAATTAATATGACTTCGCAATTGCAAGATAAGTATGAAGGAAAAATTTCAGATTATCGTTACCCCTCTTATTTTGATGCGGTGGTTAATGAAGCCGTTTCTAAGTATAATCTAACAGAGGAAGAAATCGTAAATAATGGCTACCGCATTTACACAGAGCTGGATCAAAACTATCAAGCAAATATGCAGGTTGTCTATGAAAACACCTCACTATTTCCGAGGGCAGAAGATGGAACATTCGTCCAATCAGGAAGTGTAGCTCTCGAACCGAAAACAGGGGGAGTTCGTGGGGTTGTCGGTCAGGTTGCTGACAATGATAAAACTGGATTCCGTAATTTCAACTATGCAACCCAATCAAAACGTAGCCCTGGCTCTACAATTAAGCCTTTAGTTGTTTATACGCCAGCAGTTGAAGCAGGTTGGGCTTTGAATAAGCAGTTGGATAACTATACCATGCAGTATGACAGCTATAAGGTTGATAACTATGCAGGAATCAAAACGAGTCGAGAAGTTCCTATGTATCAAGCCTTGGCAGAATCACTTAATCTGCCTGCTGTTGCCACTGTTAATGATTTGGGCGTTGATAAGGCTTTTGAAGCAGGAGAAAAATTTGGACTCAACATGGAAAAAGTCGACCGTGTTCTTGGTGTCGCCTTGGGAAGCGGTGTCGAAACCAATCCTCTGCAAATGGCTCAAGCATATGCTGCCTTTGCAAATGAAGGTTTAATGCCGGAAGCTCATTTTATTAGTAGAATTGAAAATGCTAGTGGTCAGGTTATTGCGAGTCATAAAAATTCACAAAAACGAGTGATTGATAAAGCTGTAGCTGACAAGATGACTAGTATGATGTTGGGGACATTCACCAACGGAACCGGTATTAGTTCATCGCCTGCAGACTATGTCATGGCAGGGAAAACTGGTACAACCGAAGCAGTTTTCAATCCGGAATACACAAGTGACCAGTGGGTAATTGGCTATACTCCGGATGTAGTGATTAGTCACTGGCTTGGTTTCCCGACCACTGATGAAAATCACTATCTAGCAGGATCTACTTCAAATGGTGCAGCTCATGTCTTTAGAAACATTGCAAATACCATTTTACCCTATACCCCAGGAAGTACCTTTACAGTTGAAAATGCATATAAGAAAAACGGAATTGCACCAGCTAATACAAAAAGACAAGTACAAACCAATGATAATAGCCAGACAGATGATAATTTGTCTGATATTCGAGGACGTGCGCAAAGTCTAGTAGATGAGGCTAGTCGGGCTATCTCGGATGCGAAGATTAAGGAAAAGGCTCAAACAATATGGGATTCGGTAGTCAATCTATTTCGCTAAGATGCTTGTCAAAGCCTAGCTTTCTTGTTATAATAGATAAGATGGAGGCGTTATGGCATTAAAAAAAGCAAGCCTAGCTTGTGCGGTTTGTGGTTCGAGAAACTATTCAATCAAGATCAGCGGAAACCCCAAGCCTACACGACTAGAAGTAAATAAATTTTGTAAGCATTGTGGCAAGTACACTACACACAGAGAAACGAGATAGGAGAGAGCGATGCGTTTTATTGGAGATATTTTTAGACTTCTTAAAGACACAACATGGCCAACTCGCAAGGAAAGCTGGAGAGATTTTCGTTCTATCATGGAATACACTGCTTTCTTTGTAGTAATTATTTACATTTTTGACCAGTTGATTGTTTCAGGTTTGATTCGATTTATTAACATTTTTTAGAAGGTTAGTGGAGTTATTTACTCTAGAGATCTTCTATTTATGAAAGGAAATATCATGGATAGTTTTGATAAAGGGTGGTTTGTTTTACAAACTTATTCTGGTTATGAAAATAAGGTGAAAGAAAATCTATTACAACGTGCACAAACCTACAATATGTTGGATAATATTCTACGCGTTGAAATTCCAACACAAACAGTGCAAGTTGAAAAAAATGGAAAGAGAAAAGAAATAGAAGAAAATCGCTTTCCAGGTTATGTTCTTGTAGAAATGGTCATGACAGATGAAGCTTGGTTTGTCGTTCGAAACACACCAAATGTAACAGGATTTGTCGGATCACACGGGAACAGATCGAAACCAACTCCATTATTGGAACAAGAAATTCGTGACATTTTGGTATCTATGGGACAAACTGTTCAAGAATTTGATTTCGATGTTGAGGTTGGTCAAACCGTACGTATTATTGACGGTGCTTTTGCAGATTATACTGGTAAGATTACAGAGATTGATAATAATAAAGTGAAGATGATTATCTCTATGTTTGGTAATGACACAGTTGCAGAAGTAAATCTAAACCAAATTGCAGAATTATAACCCAAAGAGAGGCAAGACCTCTCTTTTTTGTGCAGTTGAGGCGGTAAAGGGTGCAGAATGGATGAAATGAACCCAATTAACTTCTTGATTTGTTA
>JAWETZ010000021.1:0-48234 GCA_032480835.1 Streptococcus mitis | reverse complement strand
CGACGCAGACTTAGATGCGCTCGTTGAGGCACTTTGGCTTGCACTTGTCGACGCAGACTTAGATGCGCTCGTTGAGGCACTTTGGCTTGCACTTGTCGATGCGGACTGACTTGCTTTCGTCGACAATGACTTAGATGCACTTGTTGATGCACTTTGACTTGCACTTGTCGACGCGGACTTAGATGCGCTCGTTGAGGCACTTTGGCTGGCACTTGTCGATGCGCTCGTTGAGGCGGACAGCGATTTATACTCTGAATCATCTACCGTAATAGTAACTGGAACTTCATCTGTCGAATCATCTGGATAAGTTACTATAACTGTTCGTGTTAATTTACCATTTTTAACAGGTGAGTTCTCGCCACTCTTCCATTTATAAGTCGTTCTTGTACCTGCTGTTGTTCCTTCAGTTGGCAAATCACGCTTATTAGAAATATAATTCTCTGCCGGTCCCAAATTTGGAACAGTTCCATTTGAAGTCACCTTGACTGTAGGATTTGTTGCTGTCGGAGTGTACTTATCAGACTGCTTGCGGAACTCAATCTGGATATTGGCATTATTGGCAGTTTCATTTTGTCCGTTATTATTCGTTGTGGTAGATTGATCATATCCAGAAATATAACGATTCCAGATGTTACTACTAGCATTGGCACTGACTGACTGACCCTTACCTACATGACCTGAAATAGTTACTTTATACGGATTAGCATCTGTCGCATTGCCATCTTTTCCTAAATTACTTGTCTTATCCGTAAAGTTAATACGTGTTCCATTCGCAGCCTCCACTATAGGAGTACCATCCGTAACTTCGAAATCACGTGACGGACGTTCATTATAGGCATTTTTGTGAACCTTAATCTGGTCCAATCGACCACGGTCATCAGTCAAATTAACATCCACACTGAATTCTTCTTCACGATAAACGATAATCTTACGCGGATTCTCACCATCAATTTTTGCATTAGGTCCAGGAGTTAAGTTTTTAATTGTTGGTCGCTCATTGACTGTAGCTGACTGCGGAATTGGAGTACTACGTGTTCCGTCATTGTAGACAATCGTTGCTGTACCATCTGCCTGGACTTCAATATCGTCGATACGGTGATCTACTTTAGCATTTTTGGCATAGATGGCATTCTTGACAGCAGTCTTTTCCTCTTCTGTCAAACTGTTTTTATTTGTAACAGTTGTCAATTCAGGATTTGTCACTGGAAGACGATCCTTTAGCTCCCCTTGAACAACACCAAACCAAGAACTAATTTTAGAATTCCCTGAAGGATCGACTGCTTTAACTACACGAGAAAATTTATTACCAGACGACCACTGCATATTATCATTGACAGTAACATCCACTGTCTTTGTAGCTGGAGCGGTAGTTAGACTTGTAATATTGTCTACTGCACCACTCCCCCATTTAGTAGAGTTTCCTTCAAAGAAGTCATTCAGAGGCTCTAATTTTTTATTTGAACCTTGCTTATTCAATGTCAATTCTGTTAATTTTCCAAAGTTGTCATTACCAGTGAAAGTAATCTGAATCCTATCTCCAGCATAAAAAATAAAACGTCCATCACTATCTGTTTTGGGTGTTTGATTATTTACTTTCACAGTGTAATCAACAGTTGGCTCAGTTGCATCTGTCACATTCGCTTGAACTGTATCAACAGTATTATCACGATAAGTAAGAGTGATAAGACCTGTATCAGATACCGTAATTTCTTTATTGCCTTCAGAGTCCTTCACATAGTCAGTACCCGCGAGAATATCAGCATTTTTGCTCCTGAAGTTAGCTAGGATTTGATCTTTCTCAGTCTTACTCAAAGATGCAGGGTTGTTGACTGCAACAGCGTCGCCACTTACAGGTTCATGACGCTCGTTAAAACCTTTGATAGTAAACTCGGTAGTCTTTTCATCATCCAGACCATCAAGATCTATAACTTTATATTTAAGAGGATAAGTTCCTGGTGTTTTCGGATTCCAAGCAGTACCGTCACGACCAACCGTTCCGCTTATGTGAATATCATAGGAAGTCACACCTCCCGTTTTCTGACCTCTAGTATTATAAGTCCACAAATCCCCTAGTCCTCGTGTTCTAGTACCAGGGTAGTCCGGCGCATTTAAACCTGTAATCCTTTCATTAGATCCAGAAGCCTCGATTCTGTCCATCCCTTTATCATCACGTAATTTTATCGTAAAATCAGTGACTGCATCATCATTATAAAAGGTAAGATTCTTTGGCATCTCAATTGTAGGCGGATTAGATGCCGCACGGCTCTGACCTGCTGCACTTCTAGACTGACCTGTCCCACTAGTTGGAACAGTTGAATTGATTGAACCGCTATAATTTCCAGAAGTATCCGCACTTGTAAACGGTTGACTGCTTGTAGCAACTCTTGCGTTCAAGCTAGCAGCTTTCGACTGCTTATTTACAGTGGCATGAACCTCAAGCGTTGCTTCTAGGTTTCTTTGTTTATCATGGCGGATATCATAAACATACTCATTTCTTGAACCACCACGTTTCTCCATCTCTTGTCCATTAAAGGTCACACGATTAATCGTGGTATTGGAATCTACATCCGCAATCAACCCTACATGATGCAAGGCATTGTTAGCGTGCATATTGATACGCCAAACAACTTCATGAGTATTTGGATAATAATTAGTAGACGCAATTGAGGCTGTCGTACCATGACTAGAGAATGATGCTCTAGGAGAAGCGCCCCTCTCTATCGCTTGTCCATTACGGCCATCACGTTGACCTGAAGTAGCACGCAAAACTGCATTGGCAATAGAGTTACGAGCTGAAGTTGCCGTTTTAATAACGCTACCAAGATCAGCAGTTGGATCCTTTAATGCTGACTCAATCTCAGTAATGGCAGTTTCCACCTTAAGGATGGCTGCACTTGTATCTGGAAGATCTGCCGCCTTAGCTAAATATTCACCCATTTCAGCTGAAATTTTAGCTAGTTTTTTACGATTTTCTTCATTTTTCTTTGTAGATACTTCTACCGATGACAAGGCACCAGCAGTCACTCCTGCCAAACTTGTTAATTCGGAAGTTTTCTCTATCAAACCTGCTGCTGACTTAGCAGAGTCCAAGACAGGTGCAGACAAATTAGAGTTTGGCAAACCTTGACTAACTACTTGATTTTCAGCTGAAGCCGATTCGGATTGTCCAGCAGTTTCAACACTAGCAGTGCTAGTCGCAACCGAACTACCCCCAGAATTAACCACCAACTGACTAGAACTTACAGAAGTACTTTCTGACACACTTGCTGAAACTGAAGCACTTGTCGACGCACTAACAGAAGCCGAAGTACTTTCTGACACACTTGCAGAAGTGCTAGCGCTCACTGATTGGCTAGCAGAAGTAGATTCTGAACTAGACACACTCTCGCTTTCTGAGTGTGATAAGCTTGCCGATTCTTCTGGATTTGCTTTCGAAACAGATCCAAGAACGACTGAATCATTTGTAGCTAAAACATCCGATGACTCTAATGTCTTTTCAAGAGCAACCGCATCATTAGCATGAACAGTAGTTTGTGTTGCCACTGCTCCGCCTAATACAGCTCCTGTAGCTGCAAGGCCCCTTATAATATCAAGGCCGGTAATTGTATTGTTTGTTTGGTTCTCAACGACTTCGGTCATAACCTGAGTAGTGTCAACACTACCACGGAAAACTTTTAACAAACCAAATAAAGAAGTGGAAGCCCGTAGCCAATGCTTACCGGATTTCACTAACTTATAGCGGGTCACACGATCAGTTTCACGATATTGACCCTCTTGACGTCTGAAAAACATGCTATCTCCTTTTCTAAACTTAAATCAAGGGTAAAATTTACCCTATTTTAAGTTATTCTTTGATATTATAAAAAAAATTGATTTAAAAATCAATAGAATTCAAAAAAATAGTACTATATAATAACGTTTTATGTTTAAAACAAATCTTTTTATAGACAGAGCAAACACATATTTAATATATATATATATATATATATTGCACTGTTTTTTTGTATACTTCTAATTTATTTTGCTTTGAATAAAAATATAAAATTTTCTATATTCAAACATTCTATTTCATTAATCAATCATACTATTGCCGAATCACAGCGCTAGCTAGAGTTCACTGTTAAATTTCAATACGTATAATTTCACTAGGATATTACGTGAGTAGATTGGCAAGAAAACATGTGTCCTCTCAATTTTTTAATATCTAATACTCTTCGAAAATCTCTTCAAACCATGTCAACGTCGCCTTGCCGTAGATAGGGTTACTGACTTCGTCAGTTCTATCTACAACCTCAAAACGGTGTTTTGAGCAACCTGCGGCTAGTTTCCTAGTTTGCTTTTTGATTTTCATTGAGTTTAAATGATACATCCTATTCCAAACTTAACTTTTTGATTAGTCTCCTTAGTTACTGAAATTCTTATCTTATAAAAAAACTTTGCTGAACTACCACTGAAAGTTGAGAAGAACATTATTTTACCAAACTTTAGTAAGTAAGAAAGACAGCCACTCTAACTATCTAAAATTCCAATGAAAAAGCCCACGAACAATAACATTCATGGACTTATTCTAATAATGAGGATAGCTCAAATGACATATCACTTACCGATTGTTACACTAGGACACGGAGTTTGGCAAATCGATTTCATTTGCTAAACGTAGCTACGACGGAAAAATCCACGGATCGATAGTATTCGTGGATTTTTCCTAGTGAAGCGTTTAGGTAGACCGCCATAGCGGTTACCGATTATTAAATTACGACACTGAGTTTTACAAATAGATTCCATTTGTAAAACTCAGTTAGTGAGGCAGGCAGGTAGGAAACTTTCTACCAATCACGACGTAAAGTTTTACGAATCGATAATATTCGTAAAACTTTACTAGTGGAGCGCCTAGCCAAGTTCCATAGAAACTTGGCGTTAGTTACTTAGATTGTTACACAATCAAGTAACTTTGGCGATCTACATCTTCTCTTCCAACTCTACGTCTGGATACTTATCTGCAAACCAGCGGAGGGCAAAGTCATTTTCGAAGAGGAAGACTGGTTGATCAAAGCGGTCTTTAGCCAAGATATTTCGGCTTGATGACATCCGTTCATCCAAGTCCTCAGGCTTGATCCAACGAACAGTCTTTTTACCCATTGGACTCATAACCACTTCCGCATTGTACTCACCTTCCATACGGTGCTTAAAGACTTCAAACTGGAGTTGCCCCACAGCCCCTAGCATGTACTCACCTGTTTGGTAATTCTTATAAAGCTGAACGGCTCCTTCTTGCACCAGTTGCTCAATACCCTTGTGGAAGGATTTTTGCTTCATAACATTCTTAGCAGAAACTTTCATGAAAATTTCAGGGGTAAAGGTTGGCAGGGGTTCAAATTCAAACTTGTTTTTTCCAACTGTCAAGGTATCCCCAACCTGATAAGTACCTGTATCATAAACCCCGATGATATCACCTGCCACGGCATTGGTCACATTCTCACGACTTTCCGCCATAAACTGAGTAACATTAGATAGTTTAGCACCCTTACCAGTGCGAGGTAGATTGACACTCATCCCGCGCTCAAATTCACCTGATACGATACGGACAAAGGCAATACGGTCACGGTGACGAGGATCCATGTTGGCTTGGATTTTAAAGACAAATCCAGAGAAATCTTTGTCATAAGGATCCACAATTTCACCGTCTGTTTTCTTGTGTCCATGCGGCTCTGGAGCAAACTTGAGGAAGGTTTCAAGGAAGGTCTGCACACCAAAGTTTGTCAGGGCTGAACCAAAGAAGACAGGCGTCAATTCTCCAGCAAGGATAGCTTCCTCTGAGAACTCATTCCCAGCTTCATTTAAAAGTTCAATATCATCCTTGACTTGCTCGTAGAAAGGGTTGCTACCAAAAAGCTTGTCCCCATCTTCTAGACTAGCAAAACGCTCATCACCCTTGTAAAGTTCCAAGCGTTGATTATAGAGGTCATACAAGCCCTCAAAGGCTTTCCCCATCCCAATTGGCCAGTTCATCGGATAGCTCGCAATGCCCAAGACTTCTTCCAATTCTTGCAAGAGGTCCAGTGGCTCACGTCCGTCACGGTCTAGCTTGTTCATAAAGGTAAAGACTGGAATGCCACGGTGTTTCACAACCTCAAACAATTTCTTGGTCTGGGCCTCAATACCCTTAGCAGAGTCTACCACCATGACCGCTGCATCTACCGCCATCAAGGTCCGATAGGTATCTTCTGAAAAGTCCTCGTGTCCTGGCGTATCGAGGATATTCACGCGCTTACCATCGTAGTCAAATTGCATCACAGATGAAGTCACCGAAATCCCACGTTGCTTCTCGATATCCATCCAGTCAGACTTGGCAAAAGTTCCTGTTTTCTTCCCTTTTACGGTACCAGCTTCACGAATCTCGCCCCCAAAGTAGAGCAGCTGCTCAGTGATGGTTGTTTTCCCCGCGTCCGGGTGGGAGATGATGGCAAAAGTACGACGTTTCTTAATTTCTTCTTGAATATTCATAAGTTCTCTTTCTTTGATTCTCTATTTTTCTTGTTTCAATAGCTAAGAATGATTTCTACATTGGATTTTACCATTCCTTTCAACACTTCATTATATCGGATTTTAGCATTTTTTTCAATTTCTATTTTATGTTAGACACTGCTAAAGTAGAACAATTCCCCTTGCAATTTTTAAAATAAATGTTACAATAAATATAGAAAAAGGTGTTGCGACAACAACACCCCACAGAGCCGTTTAAGACGGTGGCTGTAATTACATAACTAAAAAATAGCTCGTTAACTCGCCAAAGTTAGGACGGCTATTTTTTTGTCTCTTTTACCAATTCAAGGATGAACTTTAGGAGCGTGATAACAAAGTTACCAGCTACAAACATGAGTGTCAAAACCTCAAAAAGGGAGCAAATCTGGTTACTACTTTCTACTAAATACTCTTCGAAAATCAAATTCAAACTACGTCAGCTTCGCCTTGCCGTACTCAAGTACAGTCTGTGGCTAGCTTCCTAGTTTGCTCTTTGATTTTCATTGAGTATAAGATTTTACAGGTTATGCATATAAGCATCACCATCCTTTCGATTTCGTAACCACCGTCTTCACTTCTCTGTCAAACTATTGTACCATATAATTTCCTCTTTATAATTTCCTCTTTGAAATCCTCTTTTCAAACAAATCATCATTAAAACCCGTTCTCCATCCTCTACCTGTCTTTTTTCACCTTTCCTTCCCTTATTTATAGGAAAATATGGTAAAATAGAACAGACTAAAAATCATCATTTCACGAAAGGATGCAAGATGAAAATTACGCAAGAAGAGGTAACACACGTTGCCAATCTTTCAAAATTAAGATTCTCTGAAGAAGAAACTGCTGCCTTTGCAACTACCTTGTCTAAGATTGTTGACATGGTTGAATTGCTGGGCGAAGTTGACACAACTGGTGTCGCACCTACTACAACCATAGCTGACCGCAAGACTGTACTCCGCCCTGATGTGGCCGAAGAAGGAACAGACCGTGATCGCTTGTTTAAAAATGTACCCGAAAAAGATAACTACTATATCAAGGTACCAGCTATCCTAGACGATGGAGGAGACGCCTAATGACTTTCAACAATAAAACAATTGAAGAGTTGCACAATCTCCTTGTATCTAAGGAAATTTCAGCAACTGAATTGACACAAGCAACGCTTGAAGATATCAAGTCTCGCGAGACAGCTATCAACGCTTTTGTTACCATCGCTGAAGACCAAGCTCTTGCTCAAGCTAAAGCCATTGATGAAGCTGGAATTGATGCTGATAATGTCCTTTCAGGAATTCCATTGGCTGTTAAGGATAACATCTCTACAGACGGTATTCTCACAACTGCAGCCTCAAAAATGCTCTACAACTATGAGCCAATCTTTGATGCGACAGCCGTTGCCAATGCAAAAGCCAAGGGTATGATTATCGTTGGGAAAACCAACATGGACGAATTTGCCATGGGTGGTTCTGGTGAGACTTCTTACTACGGTGCCACTAAAAACGCTTGGAATCAAGGCAAAGTTCCTGGTGGTTCATCAAGTGGTTCTGCTGCAGCCGTAGCCGCAGGACAAGTCCGCTTGTCACTAGGTTCTGACACTGGTGGTTCTATCCGCCAACCTGCTGCCTTCAACGGGATTGTTGGTCTCAAACCAACCTACGGAACGGTTTCACGTTTCGGTCTTATTGCCTTTGGTAGCTCATTAGACCAGATTGGATCTTTCGCTCTGACTGTTAAGGAAAATGCCCTCTTGCTCAACGCTATTGCCAGCGAAGATGCCAAAGACTCTACTTCTGCTCCTGTCCGCATTGCCGACTTTACTTCAAAAATCGGTCAAGACATCAAGGGCATGAAAATCGCTTTACCTAAAGAATATCTTGGCGAAGGGATTGACCCAGAGGTTAAAGAAACCATCCTTAATGCTGCCAAACACTTTGAAAAACTGGGTGCCATCATCGAAGAAGTCAGCCTTCCTCACTCTAAATACGGTGTTGCCGTTTACTACATCATCGCTTCATCTGAAGCTTCATCAAACTTGCAACGTTTTGACGGTATCCGTTATGGTTACCGCGCAGAGGATGCGACCAACCTTGATGAAATCTATGTAAACAGCCGTAGCCAAGGTTTCGGTGAAGAGGTGAAACGTCGTATCATGCTGGGTACTTTCAGCCTTTCATCAGGTTACTACGATGCCTACTACAAGAAAGCTGGTCAGGTCCGTACTCTCATCATTCAAGATTTCGAAAAAGTCTTCGCGGATTACGACTTGATTTTGGGACCAACTGCTCCAAGTATTGCTTATGACTTGGACTCACTCAACCATGACCCAGTTGCCATGTACTTAGCTGACCTCTTGACCATCCCAGTCAACTTGGCAGGTCTCCCAGGAATTTCGATTCCTGCTGGCTTCTCTCAAGGTCTACCTGTCGGACTCCAATTGATTGGTCCTAAGTACTCTGAGGAAACCATTTACCAAGCTGCTGCTGCTTTTGAAGCAACAACAGACTACCACAAACAACAACCCGTGATTTTTGGAGGTGACAACTAATGAACTTTGAAACAGTCATTGGACTTGAAGTCCACGTAGAGCTCAACACCAATTCAAAAATCTTCTCACCTACTTCTGCCCACTTTGGAAATGACCAAAATGCCAACACCAACGTAATTGACTGGTCTTTCCCAGGAGTACTTCCTGTTCTCAATAAAGGTGTTGTCGATGCCGGTATCAAGGCAGCTCTTGCTCTCAACATGGACATCCACAAAAAGATGCACTTTGACCGCAAGAACTACTTCTATCCTGATAATCCAAAAGCCTACCAAATTTCTCAGTTTGATGAGCCAATTGGTTATAACGGCTGGATTGAAGTGGAGTTAGAAGACGGTACAACTAAGAAAATCGGTATCGAGCGCGCCCACTTGGAAGAAGACGCTGGTAAAAACACCCACGGTACAGATGGCTACTCTTATGTTGACCTCAACCGTCAAGGGGTGCCCTTGATTGAGATTGTATCTGAAGCGGACATGCGCTCACCAGAAGAAGCCTACGCTTATCTAACCGCCCTCAAGGAAGTCATCCAGTACGCTGGTATTTCTGACGTTAAGATGGAGGAAGGTTCTATGCGTGTGGATGCCAATATTTCTCTTCGTCCTTATGGTCAAGAAAAATTCGGTACCAAGACAGAGTTGAAGAACCTCAACTCCTTCTCAAACGTTCGCAAGGGGCTTGAATACGAAGTTCAACGTCAGGCTGAAATCCTTCGCTCAGGTGGTCAAATTCGCCAAGAAACACGCCGTTACGATGAAGCTAACAAGGCAACTATCCTCATGCGTGTTAAGGAAGGCGCTGCAGACTACCGATACTTCCCAGAACCAGACCTACCACTCTTTGAAATCTCAGACGAGTGGATTGAAGAAATGCGGACTGAATTGCCAGAATTTCCGAAAGAACGCCGTGCACGCTACGTCTCTGACCTTGGCTTGTCAGACTACGATGCTAGCCAGTTGACTGCAAACAAGGTCACTTCTGACTTCTTTGAAAAAGCTGTTGCCCTCGGTGGTGATGCAAAACAAGTCTCTAACTGGCTCCAAGGGGAAGTCGCTCAATTCTTGAACGCGGAAGGCAAGACACTGGAACAAATCGAATTGACACCAGAAAACTTGGTTGAAATGATTGCCATCATCGAAGACGGTACTATTTCGTCTAAGATTGCCAAGAAAGTCTTTGTCCACCTAGCTAAAAATGGTGGTGGCGCGCGTGAATACGTAGAAAAAGCAGGTATGGTTCAAATCTCAGATCCAGCTGTCTTGATTCCAATTATCCACCAAGTCTTTGCCGATAACGAAGCCGCAGTTGCCGACTTCAAGTCAGGTAAACGTAATGCAGATAAGGCCTTCACAGGATTCCTTATGAAAGCAACCAAAGGCCAAGCCAATCCACAAGTCGCCCTTAAACTCCTTGCACAGGAATTGGCGAAGTTGAAAGAAGACTAATATGTAAAAGAAACCAGCCCTGAGGTTGGTTTTTTTCGCTCCTACCATCTCCCAATAACTATTTTGGCTTTATTTCCAGAAGATTTTATGGTAAAATGAAGAGTAATAATATTTATTAAAGAGGTAAAAACATGATTGAAGCAAGCAAATTGAAAGCTGGTATGACATTTGAAACTGCAGACGGAAAATTGATCCGCGTTTTGGAAGCTAGCCACCACAAACCAGGTAAAGGGAACACGATCATGCGTATGAAATTGCGTGATGTCCGTACTGGTTCTACATTTGACACAAGCTACCGTCCAGAAGAAAAATTCGAACAAGCTATTATCGAGACTGTTCCAGCTCAATACTTGTATAAAATGGATGAAACTGCCTACTTCATGAACACTGAAACGTACGACCAATACGAAATCCCAGTCGTAAATGTTGAAAATGAATTGCTTTACATCCTTGAAAACTCTGATGTGAAAATCCAATTCTACGGAACTGAAGTAATCGGTGTAACAGTACCAACTACTGTGGAATTGACAGTTGCTGAAACACAACCATCTATCAAGGGTGCTACTGTTACAGGTTCTGGTAAACCAGCAACTATGGAAACTGGACTTGTTGTTAACGTTCCAGACTTCATCGAAGCTGGACAAAAATTGATCATCAACACTGCAGAAGGAACTTACGTTTCTCGTGCCTAATCTCTAGAAAGAGGTCATTCTATGGGAACTGAAGAACAATTTGGCGAAATCGTTATCGCTCCACGTGTACTTGAAAAAATCATTGCCATCGCAACTGCTAAAGTTGATGGTGTCCATTCATTTTCAAATAAATCCGTATCTGATACCCTATCAAAACTCTCTCTTGGTCGTGGCGTCTACTTAAAAGAAAGCAACGAAGAACTAACTGCTGACATCTACCTCTACCTTGAGTACGGTGTGAAAGTACCAAAAGTGGCTCTTGCTATTCAAAAAGCGGTCAAAGATGCTGTCCATGATATGGCAGATGTGGAACTTGCTGCTGTCAATATCCATGTTACAGGAATTGTTCCAGACAAAACACCAAAACCTGAGTTGAAAGATCTATTTAACGAGGACTTCCTCAATGACTAGTCCATTATTAGAATCTAGACGCGAACTTCGTAAATGCGCTTTTCAAGCTCTCATGAGCCTTGAATTTGGCACAGACATGGAAACAGCTTGTCGCTTTGCCTACACACATGACCGTGAAGATGAAGATGTACAAATTCCAGCCTTTCTTCTGAACTTGGTTTCTGGTGTTCAAGCTCAAAAAGACGAGTTGGATAAACAAATCAACCAGCACCTCAAGTCCGGCTGGACAGTTGAACGCTTGACCTTGGTCGAAAAAAACTTACTACGCTTGGGTATCTTTGAAATCACTTCATTTGATACACCTCAGCTGGTAGCAGTCAATGAAGCCATTGAACTTGCCAAGAATTTTTCAGATCAAAAATCAGCCCGATTTATCAACGGACTGCTTAGTCAATTTGTAACTGAAGAAAATGAATAATCAAAAAGGTGTTTGGTCTTCCGAGCACCTTTTTGTTGTTCCCTCGACACAAAGAACCACATAAAAACTAGAACTGACTGCTAGTTCTAGTTTTTATATTAGTATTTTCTAAATCGTTGATAACGCTCTTCCAACAACTCTTCTAGAGTTTTTTGTGAAAGTAGGGCTAGCTCCGTTTGGAGTTCTTTTTTGACATTCTTAATTAGTTCTTTGCTAGAAAGTCCCGTTTCAGAGATCACCTTGTCCACCACGTCCATTTCTAACAACTCATGTGAAGTGATTTTCATCAGTTCTGCTGCTTCCATAGCACGACTGCCATCCTTCCATAGAATGGAAGCAAAGCCTTCTGGACTGAGAATGGCATAGATAGAATTTTCCAGCATCCAGACACGGTCTGCGACTGCTAGAGCCAGAGCCCCACCTGAACCACCTTCACCGATAATGATAGCAATAATCGGAACTTTCAGGTCACTCATTTCCATGAGATTACGAGCAATAGCTTCTCCCTGTCCACGTTCTTCCGCCCCCACACCAGGATAGGCACCTGCAGTATTGATAAGGGTCACAACTGGACGGCCAAACTTTTCAGCCTGTTTCATTAAACGCAAGGCCTTGCGGTAGCCTTCTGGGTGCGGTTGCCCAAAATTCCGTCTAAGATTATCTTGTAAGCTCTTGCCTTTTTGGATACCAACCACTGTTACAGCTTGGTCTCCAAGCCAGCCGATACCACCCACAACTGCACCATCATCTCGAAAAGAACGGTCACCATGTAATTGGATAAATTCATTAAAAATGCCTGTCGCAAAGTCCAAGGTTGTCAAGCGACTCTGCTCACGCGCTTCTCTGACTATTTTTGCAATATTCATCTAGGACTCCCTCCGTGCAATCTGACTAGGCTTGCAATGGTGTCTGGCAAGTCTCTTCTTTTAACAATCGCATCCACAAAGCCATGTTCCAATAGGAATTCTGCCTTTTGGAAATCCTCAGGCAAGCTTTCACGAACCGTATTTTCAATGACACGACGTCCAGCAAAACCAACCAAGCTCTGTGGTTCAGCCAGAATGATATCCCCTTCCATAGCGAAAGAAGCTGTCACACCACCTGTCGTTGGATCTGTCAAAATGGTCAGATAAAAGAGTCCTGCATTTGAATGGCGTTTAACTGCTGCAGAGATCTTGGCCATCTGCATGAGACTCATGATTCCTTCCTGCATACGGGCTCCACCAGAGGCTGTGAAGAGAACAACTGGTAACTGTTCAACAGTCGCATACTCAAACAAACGAGTAATTTTTTCCCCTACAACTGTACCCATAGAAGCCATGATAAAGTTGGAATCCATAATCCCAAGAGCCACAGTCTGACCTTTTATAAGAGCAGTTCCTGTCACAACGGCTTCATCCAGACCTGTTTTTTCCCGCATGGTTGTTAGTTTCTTTTGGTAACCAGGGAAATGCAAGGGATCCTTACTTTCAATCCCTGTAAACAATTCTTTGAAAGTCCCCATATCAATCGTCAAAGCCAAGCGTTCTTGGGCAGAAATACGAAAGGTATAGCTACAGTGCGGACAGATACGCTCACTTCCCAGATCCTTCTGATAGATGGTATGCTTACAACTCGGACACTGGGAGAATAGTTCATCTGGAACCTCTGGCTTGGCTTGAGGTTTTTCCCTAACCGAACGATTGGGATTGATTCGAATATACTTATCTTTTTTACTAAATAGAGCCATTGATTCCCCTTTTCGGTTTAAACTCTTGAAGTCATTTTATTCTTTTTCTTGATATTTGGGTAAGAAGGTTTCCATCAAGAAGGAAGTATCGTAATCTCCAGCAATGACATTGCGATCTGAAATGAGGTCAAGCTGGAAATCTGCATTGGTCTGCACCCCCTCTATCTCTAGTTCGTAGAGGGCACGTTGCATTTTCATCAAGGCATCAAAACGATTTTCACCGTGAACGATGATTTTGGCAATCATACTATCATAATAGGGGGGAATGGTATAGCCTGGATAAACTGCTGAATCCACGCGCAAGCCAACACCTCCGCTTGGAAGATAGAGATTGGTAATCTTACCTGGACTTGGAGCAAAGTTGAAGGCTGGATTTTCAGCATTGATACGACATTCAATAGCATGACCTCGTAGAACAATATCTTCTTGCTTAACAGACAGAGGTTGACCTGCTGCAATGCGAATCTGTTCCTTAACGATATCAACACCTGAAACAAATTCTGTTACTGGATGTTCTACTTGTACACGAGTATTCATCTCCATGAAATAGAAATTGCTACTTGCTTCATCAAGCAAAAACTCAATGGTCCCTGCATTCTCATAACCAACAGACTCTGCAGCTCGAACAGCCGCAGCACCGATTTCATGGCGCAGCGTTTTTCCGATTGCAATCGAAGGACTTTCTTCTAAAACCTTTTGATTATTCCGTTGAAGAGAACAATCCCGTTCACCTAAATGAATCACATGTCCATGCTCATCTCCTAGGATTTGAACCTCGATGTGACGAGCTGGATAGATAACCCGTTCTATATACATGGCACCATTGCCATAATTGGCCTTGGCTTCGCTTGAAGCAGTTTCAAAGGCGGAAACGAGGTCTTCTGGTTTTTCAACCTTACGAATCCCTTTACCACCTCCACCTGCTGAGGCCTTGAGCATAACAGGATAGCCAATTTTTTCAGCAACAATCAAAGCTTCTTCAGAATTATGCACTTCTCCATCTGAACCTGGTATAACAGGCACACCTGCTTTAATCATCTGAGCGCGCGCATTGATCTTATCCCCCATCATATCCATAACATGGCCAGATGGACCAATAAACTTGATTCCCACCTCTTCACACATGGTAGCAAATTTGGAATTTTCACTGAGAAATCCAAAACCTGGGTGAATGGCTTCTGCCTCAGTCAAAACTGCAGCTGATAGAACAGCATTGATATTGAGATAAGACTCTGTTGCCTTACCAGGGCCAATACAAACTGCTTCATCTGCCAAAAGCGTATGAAGGGCTTCCTTATCAGCAGTTGAATAAACCGCCACCGTCGAAATGCCCAATTCACGCGCCGCACGGATAATACGAACCGCAATTTCACCACGATTGGCAATTAAGATTTTTCGAAACATGGAGAACCTCCTTAGTTCCCTATTGCAAAGGTAAGAGTACCACTAGCTGCAAGCTTGCCATCCACTTCAGCCTTTGCTTCAACCACAGCAATTGTGCCACGACGTTTTACAAACGTTGCTGTCATAACCAATTGGTCACCTGGTACAACTTGCTTCTTGAATTTAACCTTGTCCATACCAGCGTAAAAGACCAGTTTCCCCTTATTTTCAGGTTTTGACAACTCTAACACACCAGCTGTTTGCGCCAAGGCTTCCATGATCAGAACACCTGGCATGACAGGGTATTGAGGAAAATGGCCGTTAAAGAAGGGCTCGTTAATGGTCACATTTTTGATAGCAACAATAGTGTCCTCGCTCACTTCCAACACACGATCTACTAGGAGCATAGGATAACGGTGGGGAAGAGCTTCTTTGATTCCTTGAATATCGATCATTTGATACGTACCAATCCTTTACCAAACTCAACCATTTCTTCGTTAGAAACGAGAATTTCCGTTACCACACCATCCTTAGGAGCTGGGATTTCATTCATGACTTTCATGGCTTCGATGATCACCAGAGTTTGACCTTTTTTGACACTATCACCAACTGAAACGAAGGCAGGTTTATCTGGCCCAGCAGTCAAGTAAGCCACCCCAACAAGTGGGCTCTCTACAACATCTCCCTCAGCATCCACACTTGCTTCAACTGAAGCTGGAACTTCTTCTGCTACAGTTTCTGCTGGAGCAGATGTAGAAGTCACTGGATTTGGTGTTGCTAGAAGAGGTGCTGGAGCAACTTGAGGTGCAACTTCAGACACAAGTCTCGCTTCATTCTTGCTAAACTGTAACTCATCCGTCCCATTCTTATAAGAAAATTCTCTCAAACTTGACTGGTCAAATTGAGCCATCAAGTCTTTAATATCGTTTAAATTCATACTTATTTATTCTCCCAACGTTTGAAAGCAAGAACTGCATTGTGGCCACCAAAACCAAAGGTATTTGAAATAGCGTATGGAATTTCTTGCTCCAAGCCTTGTCCATAAACGACATTGGCTTCGATATAATCTGATACTTCACTTGTTCCAGCTGTCATTGGTACAAAGTTATGACGCATGGCTTCGATTGTGACGATAGCTTCTACTGCACCTGCAGCTCCCAGTAAATGTCCTGTGAAAGACTTGGTTGATGATACAGGTACTTCCTTACCAAGAACAGCAACGATAGCGCCACTTTCTCCTTTTTCATTAGCAGGAGTTGACGTTCCGTGAGCATTGACATAGGCTACTTGCTCTGGAGAAATCTCAGCTTCTTCCAAGGCTAGTTTAATGGCCTTGATAGCTCCCTGACCTTCTGGATGTGGTGAAGTCATATGGTAGGCATCACAAGTATTTCCGTAACCAACTACTTCAGCAAGGATAGTTGCCCCACGTTTTTCAGCGTGTTCAAGACTTTCAAGAACCAACATCCCTGAACCTTCACCCATAACAAACCCATTGCGGTCCTTATCAAATGGGATAGAAGCACGAGCTGGGTCCTCTGTAGTAGAGAGAGCAGTTAGGGCTTGGAAACCAGCGATAGCAAAAGGTGTGATAGAGGCTTCTGAACCACCTACCAACATAACATCTTGGAAACCAAACTTAATGGAGCGGAAGGCATCCCCAATCGCATCATTTGATGAAGCACAGGCAGTATTGATAGATTTACAAACACCGTTTGCTCCAAAACGCATAGCAACATTTCCTGAAGCCATATTTGGCAAGGCTTTTGGAAGGGTCAATGGTTTCACACGTTTTGGTCCTTTGTCATTTAGGCGAAGCACTTGATCTTCAATTTCCTTGATTCCACCAATACCAGAGGCCACGATAACACCAAAACGATCCTTGTCAATAGCCTCTACATCAAGACCTGCATGATTAACAGCTTCTTGGGCTGCATACAAGGCGTACAAAGAATAGTTATCAAAACGATTGGTATCTTTTTTTACAAAGTATTTATCAAAAGGAAAATCTTGGATTTCTGCCGCATTATGCACATCAAAGTCACTATGATCAAATTTCGTAATTTGACCAATTCCAATTTTCCCAGTTGTCAAACTATTCCAAAATTCTTCTGGTGTATTTCCGATTGGAGATGTTACTCCATAACCTGTTACTACTACGCGATTTAGTTTCATCTTTTTTCACCTCTAGCTTTTGCTACATACTTAGGCCACCATCAATGGCAACCACTTGACCAGTTAGATAATCTTGGCCTGCTAAAAATACTGTTAAATCTGCAACCTGCTCTGCCTGCCCAAATTCTTTCATAGGAATTTGCGCCAGCATGGCATCTTTTACCTTGTCTGATAGAACAGCTGTCATATCGGACTCAATCATTCCAGGTGCAATAGCATTAACCCTGATATTGCGATTGGCCACTTCACGCGCTACAGACTTGGTAAAACCAATCAAACCAGCCTTAGAAGCAGCATAGTTAGCTTGACCGATATTTCCCATCAAACCAACAACACTAGACATATTAATGATAGCACCTTTTCTGGCTTTCATCATCGGTTTCAAGACTGATTGTGTCATGTTAAAGGCGCCAGTCAGGTTAACCTTGAGCACTTTTTCAAAATCTTCTTCTGTCATCTTGAGCATCAGGGTATCTTGGGTAATTCCTGCATTGTTAACCAAAACATCTACTGAACCCAGGTCTGCAATAGCTTGCTCAATCATACACTTAGCGTCTGCAAAATCTGACACATCTCCTGAAATGGGAACTACCTTGACACTATAGTCTGCAAACTCGGCAAGCAAGTCCTCAGAGATTGCCCCACGACTGTTTAAGACGATATTGGCTCCTGCCTGAGCAAACTTGTGGGCGATGGCAAGACCAATTCCACGACTCGAACCTGTAATAAAGATATTTTTATTTTTTAGTTGCATTCTTTTCTCCTGTTTCCTCTTGTATTTATGGGAGAAGGGATTACTTGTTTTCTAGCAAAGTTTCCAAACTAGCCTGATCTTCAACATTGGCTAGTTTAGCGGTCTTATCAATTTTTTTGACAAAGCCTGACAAGACTTTCCCCGGTCCAATCTCGATAAAGTTAGTTACGCCTGCTTCTTGCATAACTGCAATACTTTCATAGAAACGAACCGGTTCCTTGATCTGACGCGTCAAGAGTGGAGCAATGTCTTCTTTTTTCATGACCGTAGCTTCTGTATTGCCAACTAGGGGACAAGTAAAATCTGAAAAACTTACTTGAGCTAGAGTTTCAGCTAGTTTTTGGCTAGCAGGCTCAAGGAGAGCGGTATGAAAGGGACCTGACACCTTGAGAGGAATCAAGCGCTTGGCACCAGCTTCCTGCAAGAGTTCAACAGCTTTGTCAACCGCAACCAATTCTCCACCAATCACGATTTGTGCAGGTGTGTTATAGTTGGCTGGGGTAACCACTCCAAGTTCAGAAGCTTTTTGACAGGCTTCCTCAATGACCTCTACTGGCGTATTGAGAACTGCGACCATCTTGCCAGAACCAGCAGGAGTCGCTTCTTCCATATAGGCTCCACGCTTAGCTACCAAGGCAACCGCATCTTCAAACTCCAAGGCGCCGCTGGCTACCAAGGCAGAATATTCTCCAAGGGACAAACCAGCAACCATATCAGGCTGATAGCCCTTCTCTTGCAATAAACGGTAGATAGCAACTGAAGTCGCTAAAATAGCTGGTTGGGTATAGCGGGTCTGATTGAGTTTTTCTGCTTCTGTATCGATGAGATGACGCAAATCATAACCGAGTACCTGACTCGCTTGATCAATCGTTTCTTTGACAATCGGATACTGATCATAAAGATCCCGTCCCATCCCTAGATACTGGGCACCTTGACCAGCAAATAAAAAAGCTGTTTTAGTCATTTCTTACAACTCCTGCCCAACGAGAGGCTTCTTCTTGAATTTTCTTAGCTGCTCCATAGTACAAATCTTTTAGGATTTCTTCAGCTGTTTCTTCTTTAGAAACAAGCCCTGCAATTTGACCTGCCATGACTGATCCACCATCCACATCTCCGTGAACAACTGCTTTGGCTAGGGCACCTGCTCCCATTTGTTCAAAGATTTCTAAATCAGGATTTTCCTGTTTAAAGGCATCTTTCTCAGCTTTTTCAAAATCACGAGTCAACTGATTTTTAATCGCACGAACTGCATGCCCAAAGTGCTGGGCTGAAATCGTAGTATCAATATCTCTAGCTTTTAAAATCTTGGCCTTATAATTCGGATGGGCATTAGACTCTTTTGCAACGACAAAACGTGTTCCAACCTGAACAGCCTCTGCACCTAGCATAAAGCCAGCGGCAGCACCTTCACCATCTGCAATCCCTCCTGCAGCAATAACAGGAATAGATACAGCGGCAGCTACCTGGCGCACCAAGGTCATGGTTGTTAATTTACCGATATGCCCCCCAGCTTCCATTCCTTCTGCAATAACAGCATCCGCACCGATTTTTTCCATGCGTTTAGCTAGGGCAACACTTGGTACAACAGGAATGACTGTGATCCCAGCTTCATGGAAGCGTTCCATGTATTTGCCAGGATTTCCTGCGCCTGTTGTCACTACCTTAACACCTTCCTCGATAACAAGGTCTACAATATCTTCCACAAAGGGAGACAAGAGCATGATGTTGACACCAAAGGGTTTATCCGTCAATGATTTGATTTTATCAATATTTGCCTTGACAACTTCTTTCGGGGCATTTCCCCCACCGATAATCCCTAGTCCTCCAGCCTTGGAAACAGCCCCTGCCAAATCACCATCAGCAACCCAGGCCATTCCTCCTTGGAAAATAGGATAATCAATGTTCAATAATTCTGTAATACGCGTTTTCATAGTGCCTCCATCATTTCTTGCTTACGTAATAGTTCGATACTGTCATAATTTGAAAATCAAACTATTGCCTAAACAAGAGGGAGCGGGTTTCCCTACTCCTTCTATTTGTATTCTGCTTATTTTGTTTGCTCTTCAACGTAGGCAACCAAGTCACCAACTGTTTTCAAGTCATCTTCTGCTTCGATTTGGATATCAAAAGCATCTTCAATTTCTGAAATTACTTGGAACAAGTCCAATGAATCTGCGTCCAAATCATCAAAAGTTGATTCAAGTGTTACTTCTGATGCGTCTTTTCCAAGTTCTTCAACGATAATTTCTTGTACTTTTTCAAATACTGCCATGATAGGACTCCTTTAAAATAAATAGTTTTTTATAACAATGTGTTCACCACATGATTACCTAAATTGTAAGAATGAGCGTGCCCCAGGTCAAGCCTCCACCGAAGCCTGATAGCAGAACAGTTTGGCTACCATCTAAACGGATGAGACCTTGTTCTACACACTCTGAAAGTAAAATCGGGATACTGGCTGCACTAGTATTGCCATATTCCATCATATTAGCTGGAAGTTTAGCTCGGTCGACACCGATTTTTCTAGCCATTTTATCCAAGATACGGTCATTAGCTTGATGAAGTAGCAGATAATCCAAGTCTGTCGCCTCTATAGGAGACTCATCAATAGTCTGTTTGATAGACTTGGCTACATCCCGAATGGCAAAATCAAAGACCGCGCGCCCATCCATCTTCAAAAATGAATCTGCATTTTCTTGATCTGAAAATGGAGAATGTAAGCCTGACTGTCCATAAGTTAGACACTCGCTGCGACTCCCATCACTATTGAGACTCTCAGCTAAGAAATGCTCTTGCTCGCTAGCTTCTAGCAAGACTCCACCAGCACCATCTCCAAACAACACAGCTGTTGATCGATCTGACCAATCAACTGCCTTAGAGAGGGTTTCACTACCAATCACCAAGCCTTTTTGAAAGCGACCAGAAGCGATAAACTTTTCAGCAGTTGACAAGGCAAATACAAATCCACTACATGCGGCTGTTAGGTCAAAAGCAAATGCCTTATTAGCACCGATATTGGCTTGAACTCGAGCAGCTGTAGAGGGCATCATAGAATCTGGAGTGATGGTGGCTAGGATGATAAAATCTAGCTCCTCTCCTGTGATTCCAGCTTTTGCCATCAGTTTCTTAGCAACTTCTGTAGCCAAATCACTAGTAGATTCTGTTCTTGAAATATGCCTTTGTCGTATTCCCGTCCGACTTGAAATCCACTCATCATTGGTATCCATAATCTGGGCCAAATCATGATTTGTAACCACTTGCTCTGGCACATAATGAGCAACCTGGCTTATTTTTGCAAAAGCCATTATCTCAAATCCTCCAAAAATTGATAAAGATTAGTCAAACCTTTGCTCATGACCTCAATTTCTTGCTTACTCATACCATCAATTATTTTTTCAACCATGGCCTTGTGGAAGCGTTTATGTAGCCTATGAACCAAGCGACCTTTCTTTGTCAAATGCAGATGTACCACACGACGATCCTGCTCTGAGCGAATGCGTTCAATGTACCCCTTACGTTCGAGATTATTTAAACTCGTCGTAACCGTCCCAAGAGTCACCATCAACTCTTTCGACACTTGACTTGGCGTCACGTCTGGGAATTTTCCAATTACATCGATTGTATGGACTTCTTTGATGGAGATATCTTTGAAACGACTACCCCTCAAGCTAACTTCCTCGATGACGAGGACATTGTTAAATATAGATGTTAAATATTCATTAATTCGTTGGTAGTCCAATCTCTTTTCCCTCCCTTTCAAAAAACTTTCACAATCAAAACATTTGACAAGAGAATTATATCAAACTTCAAAGAATGGTGCAAGTATTTTCTTATTTTCCAGTAAATTTCGGTCTTCTTCTCTCCGAATGAGCCCGAACTCCTTCTTTGAAATCTTCTGTTTGGGCCAAGGATTCCTGTAGGTTCAGTTCTAAAGCAGCATAATCTTGCCAATCTTTAAATTGGCTCTCCCATACCAACTTCTTGATGGCTGCATAAGAATTAGCTGACCCGCGTCTCAATTTTTTAAGAAGCTGTTCTCTCGTTTTTTCAAGTTTATCAGCTTCACAGACGCGGTAAACCAGCCCCCACTCCAGAGCTTTTTCTGCTGTTAGAGCCTCACCTGTCATGGCTAATTGAGTAGCACGAGTCACCCCAATACTACGACTCAAGAGATGAATCCCACCTGCATCTGGAGCCAAACCAACTCCAACAAAGGCTTGGATAAATTTAGCCTTATCGGTCGCTAAACAGAAATCTACAGCAACAGCCATATTTGCTGCAGCACCTGCAACAGCCCCATCAACCTCCATCAAAACAGGTTTGCCTATTTGCTTGATTTTATAAGAAATAGTATTGACCAACTCTGCAATTTTCGTCAATGATGGAATATCATCCTCATCCACTGCCCGCTTCATCTCTACTAGATCTCCCCCAATCGAGAAGACTTTCCCATTGGCGTTAATTAAGATAAAATGCACAGCTGGATCCTCTTGTGCCAGAGTTAGTGCTTCTAAAATTTCCTCACACATAGGAATATGAAAACCATTTGCGACCTCAGGACGGTTTAAAGTAATAATTGCCAAATCCTCTTCAAGCTGATAAATAATGTGTTCCATCAGGACTCCTTTTTATTTCATAAGCAGTTTAAATTATTTTATTTCCAAAGTATATATTTTTTAAAAGTCGAAAGCAAGAAAAAATCGGCTAAAAGTGTCTCATCCGATTAAAAAGACTCGCTTTATCCTAGAAAGCATCTCATTTTCTTCATTGAAAAAAGGTTTTCTTTCTGCTATAATCGTATAAAATACTTACTTTAGGAGTTCTTATGAAAGTTGTTAAATTTGGAGGTAGCTCTCTTGCCTCTGCTGGTCAATTAGAAAAAGTTTTAAAGATCGTTAAAAGCGATCCAGAACGCCGTTTTGTAGTTGTTTCTGCGCCTGGTAAACGTAATGCTGAAGATACTAAGGTTACGGATGCCTTGATTAAATACTACCGTGATTATGTTGCTGGTAACGATATTAGCAAGAGCCAAAACTGGATTATCGACCGCTATGCTGCTATGGTTAGTGAATTGGGACTGAAACCAGCTGTGCTAGACAAAATTTCAAAAAGCATTCGTGCCTTGGCCACTCTTCCTATTGATGAAAATGAATTTCTCTACGATACTTTCCTAGCAGCCGGGGAAAATAACAATGCTAAATTGATCGCTGCCTATTTTAATCAAAACGGTATCGATGCACGCTATGTTCACCCTAGAGAAGCTGGGATTGTAGTAACAAGTGAACCGGGCAACGCTCGCATCATTCCATCAAGTTATGACAAGATTGAAGAATTGACAAATGCAAATGAAGTCCTTGTCATTCCTGGTTTCTTTGGAGTTACCAAGGAAAATCAAATCTGTACCTTCTCACGTGGAGGATCAGACATTACAGGCTCTATTATTGCTGCTGGTGTAAAAGCCGACCTCTATGAAAACTTTACAGATGTTGATGGTATCTTTGCAGCCCACCCTGGTATTATCCA
Organism: Streptococcus mitis; assembly: GCA_032480835.1. Lineage (GTDB taxonomy): Bacteria > Bacillota > Bacilli > Lactobacillales > Streptococcaceae > Streptococcus > Streptococcus mitis_DK. The sequence continues at coordinate 24,646 of JAWETZ010000021.1, read as the reverse complement.
CCAACCACACTCTATTCCTGAGTTAACCTACCGTGAAATGCGTGAGTTAGCCTATGCAGGATTCTCAGTCCTTCATGACGAAGCCCTTCTTCCTGCCTACCGTGGAAAAATTCCTCTAGTTATCAAGAATACCAACAACCCTGACCATCCAGGTACTCGTATCGTTCTAAAACATAGTAGTGATGAATTCCCAGTTGTGGGAATTGCTGGTGATTCAGGTTTTGTCAGCATCAACATGTCCAAATACCTCATGAACCGCGAGGTCGGATTTGGTCGCAAGGTTTTGCAAATCCTTGAAGACCTTAACATCGGTTGGGAACATATGCCAACAGGTATCGACGATCTTTCAATCATTCTCCGTTCTCGCGAACTAACTCCTATCAAGGAAGAAGAAATCCTTCGTCAGTTGGTTCAAAAGGCTGAAGTAGACCATGCAGAAATTGAACACGACCTTTCTATCATTATGATTGTTGGAGAAAAAATGAAGAGTCATATCGGAGTAACTGCTACTGCGACACGAGCTCTATCTGAAAACAAGATCAACATCCAGATGATGTCTCAAGGCTCTAGTGAAGTTTCTATTATGTTTGTTGTCAATAAAGACCAAGAGAAAGCAGCAATCAAAGCCCTCTACAATGCCTTTTTCGGTGAAAGTAAGGAAGACTAATCATGGCCCAATCTCTTAATAAAACAGTGCTCCTCAATACGACAGGCACTTCCTACCTCTCTATCGCTGGAAAAGTTGGGAAATTCCTGGTCGGAGATCAGGCTCTGGAATTTTACCCAGATGTCAATGTCGAACAATTTATCCAAATTCCTTGGAGCCATATCAACCAGATTGGAGCCAATGTCACTGGTCGCAAAATCAGTCGCCACTTCGAAGTCTTCACAGACAGAGGAAAATTTCTCTTTGCATCAAAAGACTCAGGTGCCATTCTCAAAATTGCTCGAGAAAAATTGGGTAATGACAAGGTCGTCAAACTTCCTACCCTAATTCAGACCATTGGTCAAAAATTTAAAAATCTATTTGCAAAAAAGTAGAAACTTTAGTATAATCATAACAACGGATAAGTAGGTTATCTTCTTCTTTCAGAAAGTCTGCGGGTGCTGCGAGCAGATAGGAGGGATAGGTGAAATTCTACCGTTAGTAACAATTACATACACAATCAAGTGCACACCTGTGAAGTTGGATGGAACCGTGGCCCTGCCACTCCAACGCTTTGTCAGGTGTGCTTTTTTCATAAAGGAGTTCTTATGTTAGATATCAAACGTATTCGCACAGACTTTGATGCTGTCGCAGAAAAATTGGCTACACGTGGTGTAGATGCTGCTGTCTTGAATGAGATGAAAGAAATCGATGCTAAACGTCGTGACATCTTGGTCAAGGTTGAAACTCTCAAAGCAGAACGCAACACAGTTTCAGCTGAGATTGCTCAAGCTAAACGCAACAAGGAAAATGCAGATGACAAGATTGCTGCTATGCAAACTCTATCTGCTGAGGTTAAAGCCTTGGATGCTGAATTGGCAGACATCGATGCTAAATTGACAGAATTTACCACTACTCTTCCAAACATCCCAGCAGACAGCGTTCCTGTTGGGGCTGACGAAGACGACAATGTGGAAGTTCGCCGTTGGGGTACTCCACGCGAGTTCGATTTCGAACCTAAGGCGCACTGGGATCTTGGTGAAGACCTAGGTATTCTTGATTGGGAACGCGGGGGTAAGGTAACAGGGGCTCGCTTCCTCTTCTATAAAGGTCTCGGTGCTCGTTTGGAACGTGCTCTCTACAACTTTATGCTGGATGAACATGGAAAAGAAGGCTATACTGAAGTTATCACACCTTACATGGTTAACCACGACTCTATGTTTGGTACTGGTCAATATCCAAAATTCAAGGAAGATACTTTTGAATTGAGTGATAGCAATTATGTCCTTATTCCTACAGCTGAAGTTCCTCTGACAAACTACTACCGTGATGAAATCCTTGACGGTAAAGACCTGCCAATCTACTTTACTGCTATGAGCCCATCATTCCGTTCTGAGGCTGGTTCAGCTGGTCGTGATACTCGTGGCTTGATCCGTTTGCACCAATTCCACAAGGTTGAAATGGTCAAATTTGCCAAACCAGAAGAATCTTATGAAGAATTGGAAAAAATGACAGCCAACGCTGAAAACATTCTTCAAAAACTTAACCTTCCATACCGTGTTGTTGCTCTCTCTACTGGAGATATGGGCTTCTCAGCTGCCAAGACTTACGATTTGGAAGTTTGGATTCCAGCGCAAAACAATTACCGTGAAATCTCAAGCTGTTCAAATACAGAAGATTTCCAAGCCCGTCGTGCTCAAATCCGTTACCGTGATGAAGCAGATGGCAAGGTTAAATTGCTCCACACCTTGAACGGTTCTGGACTTGCAGTTGGACGTACAGTGGCTGCTATTCTTGAAAACTACCAAAATGAAGATGGTTCTGTGACCATCCCAGAAGTTCTTCGTCCATACATGGGTGGAGCTGAAGTTATCAGACCATAAAAAATAAGGTTTAGCTATTTCTAGCTAGACCTTTTTTCGTAACCAAATCAGATAAGCGCCTAATACAAAGAATAAAATAGTGAGGCAAATAACGGTTTCAGCCACTACCAGATAATCCAGAAATGGAAGTTTCAAGATCCCCTGAGCCATCTTGAGCGAGGTAGCTGTGATAATGGTTGGGAAGGTGAGGGCTGAGAAGGCTGGTTGAAAGCCTTGTTTTAAAATATTGGGCAGGCGAGTTAAAACAAAGAAAAAGAAAGATTGAGATGCCAAGATCATAACGATTAAGACCCACGTTGGTAGGCTGGCACCTCCAACTCGAACCAGTGAGGCCAAGAGTAGAGAGAAAGGAGCACAGTAGATTCCTTCTTGTCCAAGCAAGGCTGGTGGGAGTGGATGTTTCTTTAAATAGCTATAAATAAGCGGGTAGAGATAGAAGGTCAAGAGAAAACCAAAACTCAAGGTAGCATAGGCAATTTCGATGATGCCTACAAGAGGATAGGTCAAGGCTGCTACTGCTATCCCCACATAGAGAACCGTCCAGCTAGGAGTGGCATGAACCCTCCGACCCGGACAAGCAAACTTTATAGTGAAACCAGCAATCAAGGCCAAATCCAAGAGAAATGAAAACCACCAGAGCCCTTGCGCAACTAAAGGAAGATGAGGGAAGACACGAAAGACATAGGTAGATAAAATCATCCCAGCCATGGGAAAGGTCGCCATTCCTGATAAAAGAGGGGGCTTGGTCAACTCTTGCTTGGTTTCTTTCCAATTAAAAAGATGCAGAAGCAAAAAGTAAATCCACAAAATCAAACCTGTCAGACTAAAAAGATGGGACAGAACCGGCAACGTATCTAAAATAAGATTTCCAGATCCTGCCAAACCTAGCAAACAACCAGAAAATACCAAGGGGAGTTTTTTCATCCTAACCTCCAATAATCATGTTAGTTTCAGTATAGCATAAAAGCGCTTAAATGAGGATTTAAAAAAACGAAGTCCGATTATTTCAGACTTCATTTTACTCAGATATGAATTAGGCATAAGGTTGCAATTCTGGGTTAATTGGTGTATTGGCTAGATTGTTGGCGTAGTTACAGAGGCTTGCTAGACTGACACCAAGAACCACATCCAAGGCATTTTGTTGGGTGTAGCCAGCTTCTAGAAACTCAGCCAAGGCTTCATCTCCTACACGACCCTTGGTATTGATAACTGCCAAGGTAAACTTAGCCAGAGTGTCTAATTTAGGATCTGTTTCGATTGGAGTACGATTGCGAAGGGCTTGCAGAAGATCATCATTCATCTGGATTTGTTTGATTGAAAAGGCTGTGTGGCCTGCGACGCAGAAGGCACAACCATTGGTCACGGCTGCCGTGATCTGCACCACTTCACGCTCAACGGGTGTCAGGCTGTTGCGACGATTGATGGCTCCGACAGTTCTGTAGGCTTCTAAAGCAGTTGGTGCATTAGCCAAGAGACCGATTAGGTTGGGAATATAGCCATTGTTATCTTTTTCTACTGTTTCAAGAACCTCTTTCACTTCTGCTGGCGCTGATTCGACTGTATGAATTGTAAATGTTGTCATCATAAAACCTCTTTTCATGTTGTTGAAATCTAGTCTATCACAGATTCTATACCGTGTATAATATATATTTTAAATTGCACTGATAGAAATTTTTTATGAAAGCAAAAAAATCACACGAGCTGTGTGATTTCATTATTTATTAAAATACTTTTTAGTCTCAGCAATAACGACTGGCGATAAAACTAAGAGGGCAATCAAGTTTGGCAGAGCCATCAAGGCATTGACAATATCTGCGATAATCCAAACCATATCCAACTCGATAAATCCTCCCAACAAGACCATGAGTACAAAGACCACACGGTAGAGCCAGATAAAACGAACCCCAAAGAGAAACTCGAAACAACGTTCTCCGTAATAGTTCCAACCTAGAATCGTTGTAAAGGCAAAGAGAACAAGGAAGATTGTTAAGAGGGCAGGTCCAAAGTGTGAAAAGACTGTTGAGAAGGCTGACTGAGTCAAGGCAACTCCATTCAAACCACCACTCCAAACACCAGTTACCAAGATGGTTAAACCAGTCAAGGTACAGATAATGAGTGTATCAATAAAGGTTCCTGTCATGGAAATCAATCCTTGCTCTACCGGTTCATTTGTCTTAGCTGCAGCAGCTGCAATGGGAGCTGAACCCAGACCAGATTCGTTTGAGAACACACCACGCGCAACACCATTTTGAATAGCCATTCGAATGCTAGCACCAGCAAAACCACCTACCGCAGCAACAGGACTAAATGCTGATGTCAAGATTAAAGCGATTGTGGCAGGAATTTTTCCAATATTAAAGAAAATAACTGTAAGAGTTCCCAAAATATAAATAATAGCCATAAAAGGAACAACAGTAGTTGAAACCTTTGAAATGGACTTGAGCCCGCCAAAGACTGCAATTGCTACAAAGACAGACAGAACGAGAGCTGTGATGGCTGGCGAAATAGTCGTTGTATTCTGGATAGATTCTGTAATCGAGTTGACTTGGGTGAAAGTCCCAATCCCCAACAAAGCTACTAGAACACCTGCTAGAGCAAAGAAGATGGCAAGTGGTCGCCACTTCTCTCCCATCCCTAGAAGGATATAATGCATTGGCCCTCCCGCTACTGCACCATGGTCGTCCTTAGTGCGGTATTTGATAGCTAGTAGTCCTTCCGCATACTTGGTAGCCATCCCAAAGAAAGCAGCCATCCACATCCAAAAGAGAGCTCCTGGGCCACCGACCTTGATAGCCGTCGCGACTCCAATAATATTTCCCGTACCAACTGTCGCTGCTAGTGCTGTACACAAGGCCGCAAAACTGGACACATCTCCATGTCCCTTATCCTTGGTAAAAATAAGCTGGAAGGCCTTGGGCAGACGCAAAACCTGCAAGAAGCCTAGACGGGCAGTTAGGTAAATCCCTGTCCCGACCAAGAGAATCAAGAGGGGTGGGCCCCAAGCAAAAGCATCGATTGATTTAAGCAATTCTAACATTTCCTTCTCCTATCTTTTCAACCCCAAAAGAAAGAGCACATGTAAGATACATGTACTCTGGAATGCTTAGATAAATGCTAAAAAGCGGTCTATCCTAGCTCTGTCCTTTTACCTGAGAGTTTGAGCAGTTGCCTGCCTTGCCCCTTCGGTGCCTTTACGGTCTCTCCAGAGTTCCGTCCATTTACAGTCATGGAAAATCAAACGATTCCCCACTTCTATTAAACTTCATTCGGTGTTGGTATTTAATTGATTCTTATTTTACAAAAAATGTTGGCTTTTGTCAATGTGTTTATTAGTAAAAATTAGTTCAACAGTTTTCACTTTATGAATTCCGAAATACTTCTATCCTTTAAAGGTCACAATAGTCGCACCACTGCCTCCAGCATTTTGTGGAGCATAGCCGAAACTCTTGACATGCTTGTTTCTTTGTAGGTATTTAGTGACTCCTTCACGGATGACACCTGTACCGATACCATGAATGATATCAACTTGGGCCATATTATTAAGCAAGGCTTGGTCGATAAAGGCATCTAGCTCATTCATAGCCTCTTCATAGCGTTTGCCTCGAAGATCCAGTCTGGCTTGATGTCCTCGACCAGAAGTTCGTTTCACAACATTGACCTGTTTCTTCTTAACTGGCTTTTCTTGCTGAGCTTGAACAAGGTCAAATTCTTTCTCTTCCAAGGTCATCTTAATCAAGCCTACTTGGGCTTCCCAGCGGCCGTCCTTGAGTTGACTGGTCAAGGTACCACGCTGTCCATAACTGAGCACAACGATATCATCTCCCACCTTTGGAGCACGTTTTTTCTTGGCCTTTTGAAGAACCTTATTTTTGGACAAGTCTACTTTTTCAGGAGCCAATTTTTTCAGCTTGGCCTTGGCTTCAATGATTTCATGGGGTTTGAGTTGAGATTTACTGTGAAGATTTTTTAGAATCTGGTCACTTTCACTGAGGGCCATGTCTATAATCTCACTAGCTTGTTCACGCGCCTTATTAAGCTCCGTTTCCTTTTCACGATTGAGTTCGTTGTAAAGTTTTTTGAGAACACGGTTCATCTTTAGATTTTCTTGCTCCACCTCACGGATATTGTCCAAGCGCTTGCGACTTTCCAGCGTCTGCTCTTCCAGCTGCTCAATAATCCGATTGACATCATTGTCCTGATCGACCTGCTGACTGGCATCTCCTACGATAACTTCAGATAGACCTAGGCGTTTGGCAATTTCAAAGGCATTGCTTCGGCCAGGCACACCCTGCATAAAGCGATAGGTTGGACGAAGAGTTGCAGTATCAAACTCCATGCTGGCATTTTGAACAAAGGCTGTCTCAATACCGTAGGCCTTGAGTTCCGGATAGTGGGTGGTTGCCATGGTCTTGACTTGACGCAGGCGAAGGTCCTCCAGAATAGCCATGGCAAGGGCAGCTCCCTCTTGAGGATCGGTACCAGCTCCCAACTCATCTAAGAGCAAGAGCGAATGCTGGTTGACCTTACCAAGAATATCCACAATATTGGTCATGTGGCTAGAGAAGGTAGACAAGCTCTGTTCAATAGATTGCTCATCGCCAATATCAGCAAAAATTTCTTCAAAAATACCAACACGACTTCCCTTATCTGCTAAAATTGGCAAACCTGACTGAGCCATAACCTGCGTCAAGCCCAGAGTTTTAAGCATGATGGTCTTACCACCAGTATTGGGACCTGTAATGACAATAGCTGTTAAATCTTGGCCAAAATGGACATCATTTGCGACGGCATTTTTGACCAAAGGATGGCAGACATGGAGCAGTTGAATCTCCTGATTTTCTGACAGCTTAGGTACGACTGCTTGCCTTTCTTGGATAAAGCGGACCTTGGCACGAATCAAGTCCAGATGGCCGATAATCCAAGCGTCATTAGCAATCTCAGCAGCATGAGGGCGGACACGCTCCGAGATTTCTTGGAGAATGCGAAGCATTTCATAGCGCTCATCTGCTCGCAAACTAGCAATTTCTTCGCTCAGTTTGACCACCTCACGGGGTTCGATATAGACGGTGTTTCCGCTGGCAGAAATATCATGAACGACACCTGCAATCTTATTGCGGTAGGTGTTTTTAACTGGTAAAACCTGACGGCCATTTCTGCTGGCAACAATCCCTTCTGTCAACATCTGCGCTTTTTGCTTGAGCAAGTCTTGCAAGACATCGCGTACCTGACTCTCGCTATCATGGATTTTTCGACGGATGCGCGCCAATTCTTCACTGGCAAAATTTTCAATGAAACCTGCATCATTAAAGGCTTGGAGATTTCCTTGTAATTGCGGAAAATCATGTAATTTCTCAAACCAAAGGGCTAATTCTTCCAAGCTGACATTTTCCAGATTGGCATAAAAACTTTGCAGTTCTCGACTAGACAGAAGCACGCGCTTCAAGAGGAGAAACTCCTCGATATTGAGGTCCGCCCCCATCTCCAACCGCTTGCAGACTCCTGCGATTTCCTTGGTTGCGAGAATAGTAAAATGCGGTTGCTCAACAAAAAGAGCCTGCATTTCCTTCATCTCAGCAAAAGCCTGTTTGATTTTATCTGCTTTGACAGTCGGAGCTAGCTGTCTCAATTGCTCCAAGCCCTGCTCGGTCAACAAATGGGGTTCAAACAAGGCCTTGACCTTATTGAACTCTAATGTTTCTAATATTTTCTTGTTCATCGTTATTTCCTTGTCTTTGAATGTCTAGGTGGGGTAGCTTTTTACATTCTGATAGATTCGAGTCAAATCTGTAAACAAAGGGCTAGGAAATTTCCTGCCCTTTTTATCCGATTAAATTTGTCACCCAGATTTGTTTGAGCCAACTGGTTGTTACTGGTATGCTCTGGATGATGTGTTTTGCGACGATACTCTTTTCAAGAGGATTTTGTATAGCTGTCATGGGGATGGTCGCCAAAATGGTCAAAGCCATTTGCAAGACAAATAAGGTCACCAACATGGACAAGATACCTGCTGAAACTTGGAACAACTTACCACCCAGTTTTTTACTAGGAAGTAAGTGTAAGAGGAGACCAAGCAAACGACCGATGCTATAGACAACCCCGAAAACCAACAAGTAGCCGATACCCGCGTAAAAGACCTTATCCAACTGAAAGAGTTGATCCGATGGGAAAAAGAAAGTTCCCTGACCTTCCTGCGGATTTGCATAAGGGAGCAATAAATGGAATTGTTCTCCCAGCCCCTTATAAAACTGGCCAGCCATAAAAGCCGATGCCATGGCTGAAATCAGGTAATAAACCTGTAAGAGCAGGCCTCTCCGATAGCCGATATAAAATCCCCAAGCCAAGACCAATAGAAGAAGGAGTGAAATCATAAGGAATCCTCAATCTTGCTCTGTTCTTGCTTGCAAGTCACCAGCTTGTGACGGAGTTCTTCTAATTCTTGCTCCTTATCATCAAATTCAATCTCACGGCTGAGTTGAGTTGACAAACAGTTGACTGCCAACAAAAGAGCGATTGTTTCATCATCTGCGCTAGGCATTTGTTCTTTAATTGCTTGGTATTTTTCTGTCGCAACCTTGGCGATTTCCTCCATAAAGAGATTGTCATGTTCGCTTGTCAAGGTTAATGATTTTTTCCCGAATGTAAATTTGAATCGATTTAGATTTGCCATAAAATTCACCTCACGATATTATACCAAAATTCGCTAACTTTGTCAGTTTTTACAAATTTGCCTGCTTTTATGGTACAATAGAAACTATGGCAAGTATAACACTCACACCAAGTGAAAAGGAGATTCAGGCTTTTCTTGAACACTATCAAAGCAGTCTGGCTCCTAGTAAGAATCCCTATATCCGCTATTTTTTGCGACTGCCTCAAGCAACGGTTTCTATCTATACTTCTGGAAAGGTCTTGCTTCAGGGTGAAGGAGCTGAGAAATACGCTCGTTTCTTTGGCTATCAAGTTGTAGAGGAAAACAGGGGACAAAATTTCCCTTTGATTGGGACAGATGAGGTTGGAAATGGTTCCTACTTTGGTGGGCTTGCAGTTGTGGCTTCCTTTGTCACACCTGACCAGCATGACTTCTTGCGAAAACTAGGTGTGGGGGATTCTAAAACTCTGACCGACCAAAAGATTCGTCAGATTGCCCCTATTCTCAAGGAAAAAATCCAGCAACAGGCCCTGCTTCTCTCACCCAGCAAGTACAACGAGGTCATCGGAGACTGCTACAATGCTGTTTCTGTTAAGGTAGCCCTCCATAACCAGGCTATCTATCTCCTTCTTCAAAAAGGCATTCAGCCTGAGAAAATTGTGATTGATGCCTTTACCAGTGCTAAAAATTATGACAAGTACTTGGCACAAGAGGCCAATCGTTTCAGCAAGCCTATCAGCTTAGAAGAAAAGGCCGAAGGAAAATACTTGGCTGTCGCAGTTTCTTCCATCATTGCGCGTGATCTCTTTCTGGAAAATCTTGGAAATCTGGGACGAGAACTAGGCTATCAACTTCCAAGTGGAGCTGGAACGGCTTCTGATAAGGTGGCTAGCCAGATTTTGCAAGCCTATGGTATGCAGGGACTCAACTTCTGCGCCAAACTGCACTTTAAAAATACTGAAAAAGCGAAAAAACGCTTAGAAAGGTAAGTTATGAATTCATTTAAAAATTTCTTAAAAGAGTGGGGATTATTCCTCCTGATTTTGTCATTACTAGCTTTAAGCCGTATCTTTTTTTGGAGCAATGTTCGCGTAGAAGGGCATTCTATGGATCCTACCCTAGCGGATGGCGAAATCCTCTTTGTCGTCAAACACCTCCCTATTGACCGTTTTGATATCGTGGTTGCCCATGAGGAAGATGGCAATAAGGACATTGTCAAACGTGTGATCGGAATGCCTGGCGACACCATCCGTTACGAAAACGATAAACTGTACATCAATGATAAAGAGACGGACGAACCTTACCTAGCTGACTATATCAAACGTTTCAAGGATGACAAACTCCAAAGCACCTACTCAGGCAAGGGCTTTGAAGGAAATAAAGGAACTTTCTTTAGAAGTATCGCTCAAAAAGCTCAAGCCTTCACAGTTGATGTCAACTACAATACCAACTTCAGCTTTACTGTTCCAGAAGGAGAATACCTTCTCCTCGGAGATGACCGCTTGGTTTCGAGCGACAGCCGCCATGTAGGTACCTTTAAAGCAAAAGATATTACAGGGGAAGCTAAATTCCGCTTCTGGCCAATCACCCGTATCGGAACATTTTAAGAAATCGAAGAGGCCGAGAATCAGCAATCTCAGCCTCTTCTTCTATCGTGAGAAGTGATCGTTTATTGGCTATAGTAAAAACAACCCCAACTCTCACCTATTCATGCAAAGGAATTTTATGGAAGTTTATTTTTCAGGAACTATTGAACGGATTATTTTTGAAAATCCCAGCAATTTTTATCGCATCCTCCTCCTAGAAATCGAAGATACGGACGCAGAAGATTTTGATGATTTTGAAATCATTGTCACCGGTACCATGGCTGATGTAATTGAGGGCGAAGACTACACTTTTTGGGGGCAAATTGTCCAGCACTCCAAGTATGGGGAGCAACTGCAGATCAACCGGTATGAACGCGCAAAACCAACTAGCAAGGGGCTGGTTAAGTACTTTTCAAGTAGCCATTTCAAGGGGATTGGTCTCAAGACAGCTCAGAAAATCGTGGATACCTATGGCGACAATACCATTGACGAAATTCTGCAACACCCCGAAAAGCTAGAAGGCATCTCAGGGCTCTCTGCCAAAAATCGTGAGGCTTTCGTGTCCACTCTTCGTCTCAACTATGGAACAGAGATGGTTTTAGCCAAACTAGCCAACTACGGCATTCCCAATAAATTAGCCTTTCAGATTCAAGACTTTTACAAGGAAGAAACCCTTGATGTGGTTGAAAATTATCCCTACCAGCTGGTTGAGGATATCAAAGGATTGGGATTTACCATTGCTGACCAACTAGCGGAGGAACTTGGCATCGAAAGTCAGGCTCCTGAACGCTTCCGTGCTGGTCTAGTTCACAGTCTTTTTCAAGCCTGTATGGAAACAGGGGATACCTATGTTGAAGCACGAGATTTGCTAGAACAAACTCTCACTCTCCTTGAGTCTTCCCGTCCCGTAGAACTGGACCCCAGCCAAGTAGCTCAAGAACTCTCCTACCTGATCGAAGAAGACAAGGTTCAGCAGATTGACACCAAAATCTTTGACAATAGTCTCTTTTTCGCGGAGGAAGGTATTCGCAGTCACTTGGTTCGTATCCTTGAAAAAGGAAAACAGAAGAGTCAGGATTTAGAAACCATTCAAAAACATATCGCTACTGTCGAAGAAGATCTGGAGATTGAGTATGATAACATTCAAAAACAGGCGATCTGCGACGCTATCCAGAACAAGGTCTTTATCCTGACAGGTGGACCTGGTACTGGTAAGACAACTGTTATCAATGGGATCATCGCTGTTTATGCCCTTTTAGAAGGACTTGATCTCAGGAAAAAAAGCAATTTGCCCATTCTTCTTGCTGCTCCAACTGGTCGAGCCGCCCGGCGCATGAATGAATTGACAGGCCTGCCTAGCGCGACCATACACCGTCATTTAGGAATGACAGGTGACGATGATACCAGTCATCTGGAAGATTATCTAGATGCCGACTTTATTATCGTGGATGAATTCTCCATGGTGGACACTTGGCTGGCCAATCAACTCTTTTCCAACATCTCTTCTAACAGTAAAATCCTCATCGTGGGCGATAGCGATCAGCTACCGTCTGTCAGTCCCGGTCAAGTTCTAGCTGACCTGCTCCATATTCCTTCGATTCCTCAGACCCGCTTGGAAAAAATCTACCGGCAAAGCGAAGAATCAACTATCGTTACCTTAGCTAGTCAGATTCGACAGGGTATCTTGCCAGCTGATTTCACCCAGAAAAAAGCAGACCGTTCCTACTTTGAAATTGCTAGTGGCCATATTCCTGCCACCATTGAGAAAATCTTAGGTGCTGCCCTCAGAAGTGGCATACCTGCTCGTGATATCCAAGTGCTGGCTCCCATGTACCGAGGGACCGCAGGGATTGATGCCATCAACCAGCTCATGCAAGAACTCCTTAATCCACCACAAAAAGACCAACTCAGTTTTGAAGCTCCCCAGTGCCACTATCGTAAGGGCGACAAGGTCATTCATTTGGTCAACGATGCTGAAATCAATGTCTTTAATGGAGATTTAGGAGTCATCACAGACCTGATTCCTGGTAAATACACCGAGTCTAAACAAGATGAGATTGTCATTGATTTTGATGGCAACGAGGTCTCTTACCCACGTAACGAATGGTACAAGATTCGCCTGGCCTATGCCATGAGCATCCATAAATCACAGGGAAGTGAGTTCCCTGTTGTCATCCTACCTATCACTAGTGCTAGTAGGCGTATGCTGGAGCGCAATCTCATCTATACAGCCATTACACGCGCCAAAAGCAAGCTTATCTTACTAGGCGAATTACAGGCCTTCGACTATGCTACCCAGCACATCGGAACTGCCCGAAAAACCTATCTGATTAAACGCTTCAGTGATTTATTGGAGAATGTTGAAGAAAAGCAACCAGCGGTCTCTGAAACAGTCACATCAAGTACCTCTGAACAATCCTACATCCTAACCGAAGAAAACTGGGACAGCATCCCCGCCATGATTGGGATTACAGAAGCAGATCTCAAAGAGATTTTTGGAAAATAGTGCACAAGAAAACCCACCTAATCAGGTGGGTTTTTATCTTATTAAAATTATTTAACTGTTGCTGTGCTTGTAATCAACTCAACAGCTTTTTTGATTGTGATGTCGTGTTTCAACATATCAGCTGAAAGCAAGCTTTGTACTTGTGCAACTTCCATGTTGTAGTCTGCAGCCAATTGCTCGATTTCTTTTTGGATTTCTTCTTCTGAAGCGTCAAATCCTTCAGCTTTGGCAACCGCTTCGATAACAAGATTAGTCTTAGTACGTGACTCAGCTTCTCCCTCATATTGTTTGTGAAGGTCTTCCTGAGTAGTTCCAGTGATTTGGAAGTACATGTCAGGGTTGATACCTTGGCGTTGCAAGTTTCCAAGGAATTCGTTTACTGAGCGGTGAACTTCTTCGTGGATCATTTCTTCTGGAAGTTCTACGATTTCAGCGTTTTCTACAGCTTTATCAATTGCTGCACCTTCAACGGCATCTTTGTAAGCTTCTTCTTTAGCAGCAGCCAATTCCTTGCGGTATTTTTCTTTCAATTCAGCAAGTGTTTCAACTTCTTCGTCGATGTCTTTTGCAAGTTCATCGTCAAGAGCTGGAACTTCTTTAGCTTTTACTTCGTGGATAGTTGTCACGAATTTAGCTTCTTTACCTGCAAGGTCTTCTGCTTGGTAGTCTTCTGGGAATGTTACGATAACATCAACAGTTTCACCAGCTGAGTGGCCCACCAATTGGTCTTCGAAACCAGGGATGAATTGACCTGAACCAAGTCCAAGTGAGAAGTTTTCACCTTTTCCACCGTCAAATTCAACACCGTCGATAGAACCAACGAAGTCAATCACAACAGTGTCGCCGTTTTCAGCAGCAGCTTCCTTGATAACCAATTCAGCCAAGTTGTTGCGTTCGCGTTCGATACGCTCTTCAACGTCAGCGTCAGTTACTTCTTTTTCTACATCAACTGATACTTCAAGGTTTTTGTAGTCACCCAATTTTACTTCAGGTTTTGTAACGACTTCAGCAGTGATAACCCAGTCTTGACCTTTTTCCATTGAAGTTACGTCAATTTTTGGTTGAGCAACCACTTCAAGACCAGCTTCTTTTACAGCTGCTTCATAAGCGTTTGGCAAAAGAGCGTTCATAACGTCTTGGTAAAGTGACTCTTCACCAAATTTTTTGTCGAAGATAGGACGTGGAAGGTGACCTTTACGGAAACCTGGAACATTAAGAGATTTCTTTACTGAGTTAAATACACGATCCAATTCTGGTTTGATTTGGTCTTGAGAGATAGTGAAAGTCAAGACACCACGGTTTGTTTCTTTGTTTTCAAATGATACAGACATTCTGTCATTTCTCCTTAAAATTTTTTAAATACAGCCTATTATAACATAAACGAGCGACTTTTTTCAAGTAATGACTGCGCTTTTCAACGATGGGAGAGATACTTGCTCGCTTCTTTGATACTAAGATCAGCCATTCTTTCCTTGTTTTTCTCAATGAAAGTTTCTACCCAAGCTGGATTCGTTTTGGAGTAGTCTCGCAGAGCCCAGCCAATGGATTTATTAATAAAGAATTCTGTTTGATTCAGATTATTTTGCAGGATCTTTTCCATCAGTTGGACATTGGTCTTCGCTTTTCTTAACAACTGGTGGTCAATAGCAACTCGTCTCAGCCAGATATTGTCTGATAGGCTCCATTGGAGGATTAGTTTTTCCATTTCCGGTTTATCATATACCAAACTCCCTACTATGCGATCTAGGATATCCACCGTATCCCACCAAGACTTGGTAACAACCAACTGCTCTAGCTTAGGCAAATCGCTGTCCTTTAGATAAGACTGCATGGCTTTCAAATAATTGGCAGCCACATACTGGTATTCTCTAGACTCTTTTTCCCAGCAAGTATCTACAAAATCCCAATCGATAATCTTTGTTTTTTTCGCTTCTGGAAAGTATTTTTTATAGAGTTTATTCCTTTCTGGCGCCGCAACGCCTAGAAAGGAAAATTGATGGCGCATATAGGCCTCCATGGGCCCTGCTTTTTTAGGATCTTTTGCTGCTTCTAGCTCCTCAAGTAAATCTGTTAGACTCATCTAAAACTCCTCATGCCCCACCAAGTGGTGCTGAAAGGCATAGACTGCTGCCTGGGTACGATCGCTAACTTCAAGTTTGGCAAGAATGTTGGACACGTGGGTTTTGACCGTCTTAAGAGAGATAAAGAGTTCATCTGCGATGCGCTGATTTTCGTAGCCCTTGGCGATCAGCTGAAGTACATCTCGTTCACGCGCAGTCAATTCTTCATGAAGTTCCATATGGTTGCGGTGGTATTCGACCTTCTTACTGACCTCTTGCTCAATGGCTAACTCCCCAGCAGCCACCTTACGGACAGCATGGAGCAGTTCGTCTGCACTAGAAGTCTTGAGCATATAGCCTTTGGCACCAGCATTCAAGACCGGCATAATTTTTTCATTGTCCAAGTAAGATGTGACAATTAATATCTTGGCTTCAGGCCATTCTTTAAGGATAGCTAAGGTCGCGTCAATCCCATTCATCTCAGGCATGACAATATCCATGACAATGACATCTGGACGCAGTTCCAAGGCCAAGTTAATACCTTGAGACCCATTTGCAGCCTCGCCCACAACTTCTACATCGTCTTGGAGGTCAAAGTAGCTTTTCAAGCCCAAGCGGACCATTTCATGGTCATCTACTAGTAAAATTCTCATCTTTACTCCTTTATCATCCCTTATCGAGCAAGGGAATACGGATATCAACTGCCAGCCCTTGCTTGGGAGCTGTCAAAAGCTGAACCGTCCCTGCCATATCTTCGACCCGCTCCTTGATATTGCGAAATCCATAACTCAAGTCGTCTAAGCTCCCCAACTGGAAACCAATCCCATTATCCACCACCTTCAGCTGCACTTCAAGATCCGTCTGATAGAGATAGACATCCAAACAAGAGGCCTGGGCATGGCGGAGAGTATTGCTAATCAATTCTTGCAGGATACGGAAGATATGCTCCTCGATTTTCTTAGGCAATTTCGTCACATTTTGCTTAAGACTAACCTTGAGATCACTCTTGTCCTCAAGCTCTTTTAAGAGGATTTGAATCCCTTCTATCAAGCTCTTCTGTTCCAATTCAACTGGTCTCAAATGCAAGAGCAAGACTCTCAAGTCCTTTTGGGCTGTTTCAAGGATGGCTGTGATACTCTGCAACTGGGTCTGCATCTTTTCTCTATCCAGTTTCAAAGCCTGCTGACTGACACCTGATAAAATCATGTGAGCCGCAAACAACTCCTGACTGACCGTATCGTGCAAATCCCGAGCAATCCGCTTTCGTTCCTTCTCGATGATTTCCTCTTCCTGAGCAAGACTGTAATTTTCAGCCTTTTGAAGTGCTTCTGTCAAGAGGTTAAGTTTGCCTGACAAGGACTTGAAACTGGCATCCAAATCTGGATCAGCAACCTGAACCACTTCTTGACCTGACAACAAACGCTTGAGATTGGCCTGCATTTTTCTTAGAGAAAGCTCTTCCACACCTCGCCAAAACAGGGCTAAGAGACAGGTCATGGACATACTGAAAACCAACAACAAAAAGACAAATTTTTCTGTTTTTTCGACATCATGCAGGAAAAGAGACCAGTCAAAATCAAGGATTTCCAGCAAGCTGTGGGAGAGAAATAAGACAAAGAGGAAGGAGGTAATAGCAATGATTATATAAGCTTGTTTTTTCATCCTCTGACCACCTCCACATCCCCAATCATAGTGGTCAAGAGAATCTTGATGCTCTTGTTACTCTTGAGATAGTCTCTTGTTTCCTGATGATAGTGTTCATTGCGGAGGGCTCGCTTGGGATGATTGAAAAAAGTCAAATCCCCATAAAGACAATTAACACTGAGACTGACTTCCACATCTACAGGTACAATGATTTTAGTTGTTCCTACCATCTTTCTGAGGATAATAACATTATCATGATTGGTTAGGATGACCCTCTCCAGATGAATGGTGTCCTTGCCCATAAGACGAAAGAGATTGATATCATCAAACTGGCAAGTCTGGTAGCTTGAAAAATGATGGAGATTCCCAAACCAACGATTTTTCTCCTTCTTAACCGTCACCACCTCTTCAAACACCAAATTTGTCTGCTCTTTTTCCTGATTCATCATCGGATAAAGAAGAAAGAGACTGTATATGACCGCAACAAAAATCGCTAGAATCACAAAGGGATTGAGCATGACGATGAAAAAGAAGAGAATGGTTGCCACCACTAACAGAAGGTTATTCCCCTCTTTACCAGTGTAATAGCGAATCAAAAGTAAAAAGAGGAATAGAATCAGCAGAAAACGCGAAAAATGCTCTGATACCATCAAAATCAGAGCTCCCGTCAAAAGACAGGCTTCGATAAATAAAAAGATTTTAAATTTTCTCATACATGTATCCTCTTCCTTCTATTTTATCACAATTCAAAAAAGTCACCTCGGTCTGAAGATGGAAAAAAGGCGGTGGTTACGCCTTTTTCATCTGATCATTTGCTTCTTTTAGTTTGCCGTAAAGAATATAGTCTACGCTTTGCAAATCTGCTACGGTAGCACAATTAAGGGCACACATAATCAAACGCAAATCTGCTTTCCAGCTTTGGACAATGCCAATCACCTCTTCGACTGAATAGGTTTCAACCAATTCCAGAACTGTTCGAGACAGTCCCACAGCCTTGGCACCAAAGACCAGACACTTAATCATATCCAGCGGATTGCGAACGCCACCACTGACCAAGAGTTGAACCTTATCTTTCCAGTCTTTGGCATTGAGAAGGGCTTGCATAGTGGACTGGCCCCATTGATTGAGGTAGCCACGTTGACCACTGCGACGGTTTTCGATATAAGCAAAGCTAGTTCCACCACGACCTGATAGGTCGACAGTTCGAACCCCTAGTTCATAGGCTCTTTCAATGGTCTTTACATCCATCCCAAAGCCCACTTCCTTTAGGACAATAGGAACGGGGATTTGCTTGCTATAGTCTGCCAGATGCGATTGCCAGCTTCGAAACTTTCTTTCTCCCTCTGGCATGAGTAATTCCTGCATGACATTGACATGCACTTGTAGGAGAAGAGGACTCATCTCTTCTACAGTCTGAAGACCTAACTCGACAGGCTTGTCCAATCCAATATTGGTTCCAAGAAGGAGATTTGGATGACTAGACTTGACAGAAAATGAATCATCTGTAGGATCCTTGAGGGCTGCGCTATAAGAACCCGTCACAAACAAAATCCCACAGGCTTCCGCCACCTGAGCTAGTTTTTGATTGATTTCTCGTCCTTTATCACTTCCACCTGTCATGGCATTGATATAAAAAGGAAAATCCCACTTTCGACCTGCAAACTCTGTAGACAAATCAATCTCATCCAGGTCGTAAAGAGGCAAGGAAGAATGAATCAACTCCACCTCATCAAAGCTATTATAGGAACTTTTCTGTTCAAGGGCATAGCGGATATGCTCGTCCTTACGATTTGTCGTCATGTCCTATCCTTTCTTGGTATAAGAGCTCAATCCCCAGATCGGCCCAACGATTTTTTAAGGTTTCAGTTGATTGCGCATCAAAACTCAAAGCAATCCCACAGTCACCACCACCAGCGCCACTACTCTTGGCAACAGCTTGCAAATCTTGACTGGCTTCTTTCAGTTGTCTGAGCGAAGGTGTGTAAATATCTGAGCTCAAGTCTTCTAAAAGTTGACTGGCTACTTCTACTTGCTCGATAACTTTTTCGGCTTTTCCTTGCTCCAAGGCTTCTACCAAAGTAGCTACCATTTCTTTTGAGGAAGTTAAAAAATTCTGATTGATGTTTTGCTTGATTTGCTTGACCATATCACTAGATACGGCCACTTCCTTGGTCCATCCTACTAGGAAATCACATTCTAGGGCAGGTTGTACGTGTGAGATTGAAAATCCCCAATCACGCTCCAAAACTATCACCAAGTTTTCTTCTTCCAACCAAGCAGCCACCTTCTGGCGATCAAATGACTGGTAGAGAACCAAATCCTCTGCCACGATACAGGCAAGGTCTCCCATAGAGCCATTGTCTCCTCGCTTGAGCAAGACCGCGCTAGCCAGCTTGAATAATAAATCCTGATCAACCGTAATATCATATAGAGCCAGTAGGGCCTTAATCACCAAGACAACGATGCTGCCACTAGAACCCAGACCAAACTTTTTCCCTTCCCGTTCCATTTTTCCTCGAATCTCTAGAGAAAAGGGTCTTAAATCCTGACCTCGATAAGTCAGGAAATCTTCCACTAAAGCAATCGTTTCTTGAATCAAGCTGTAGTCAGGATTTGGTGTCAAGTCCACTGCAAAATCAAACATATCCGAATAGATACGGTAGCTGTCAGAAAAAACAATCTCAGCCCTCATATAGATAGGAATAGCCTTTATCAAGGCTAACTGTCCTGGCTCTAGAATAGCATATTCACCTGCCCAATAGAGCTTTCCGCAAGTTTTAACAGCAATCATCTTGGCTCAAATCCTTTGTTTTTGACACAATCAAGCGATAACGCTGACTGAAAATTTCAGATAAATGCTCCAAGTCTTTCTCTTGACAGAGGACCTTAACATTGGGACCGGCATCCATGGTAAAGTAGCAGGCCTCTCCTTGCTCACGGAGCTGGCGAACAAAATCCATGGCTTCATAAGATGCATCTGTCAGATATGAAAAGGCTGGACTAGCAGTTTTTGTCGTAGCGTGCATAGCAAGGGCATTTTTCTCTGTTAGTTCCCCAACCTTGGCAAAGTCATTTTCTTTGAGGTAAATCAGCATATCCTGATAATCTTTCTCAGACTGACGCACCCAGTCATCAAAGGTCGTCGAGGTTTCCACACAAAGTTTCATCCCGTCACGGCTAGAGATTGGTTTTTTCTTGTCTTCTAGCACCAACATAATCATAGCTAGCTTCAAATCTGTCTCTACAGGGTAAATTTCCCCACTATCCTTATCCCAGGCACCTAGCGGTCCATAAAAACTCCGAGAAGAAGATCCTGAGGCAAACTTAGCCTCCTGTGCTAACTGACTTCTATCCAATCCAAGCTTGAAATAAGCATTACAAGCCTTGACCAAGGCGGACAAACCGCTAGAACTTGAGGACAGACCCGCCGCGGTAGGCATATTGTTCTGAGTATCAATACGGACAAAGCCCTCACCATCTGGACGATAACGGTCAATAATCTTACTCATCTTAGCATGCTCCGCCTCATTTTGTAGCTGACCATTGATATAAAAGGCATCAGCTGTCGCATCCGTCGGTAGAGATGACAAAGTCGTCTCCGTATACATATTTTCCAGAGTCAAAGAAATACTGCTAGTAGCAGGCACCATCTCTTTTTCTTTTTTCTTTCCCCAGTATTTGATAATGGCAATATTTGCGTAGGAACGTACTGTTACAGGCTCTCTATCCATGTCTGAACAGCTCCTTTCTCTTCTAATCTTTCTGATAGTTCTTGTGCGTGTGTTAAATTATCTGCCAAGGCTATGATACAGCCTCCAAGCCCACCACCGCTCATCTTGGAACCAAGAGCACCATGACTAAGAGCAGTTTCAACTAGATGGTCTGCCTCAGGGCTACTAACCCCAATTTCTTTTAAATGTAAATGCGCTTGACTAAGGATTTGTCCCAGCCCTTCAGCATCTTTTTGTGAAATCGCTTCTTCTGCCTGCTGGGTCAATTCTCCCAAGGCATGCAAAAACGGCAGGGCATCCTTCCCCTTGCTTTGAACCACTTGAATAGCTTCACGAGTATGACCATAAACGCCCGTATCAGCAATCACCAAATAGGCAGATAAATCCATCTCAAGCTCTGTAAATCCTACGTTCTTAATAAAGCGAATAGGCTGGTCACTGAGACAGGTCTTGGCATCCAAACCACTTGGATTCATATGAGCAATCATCTCCGCCCGATTGACCAAGATTTCTAGTACATCATGAGGCAGATTTGCCTGATAGTAGTCAAAAACCGCACGAATAGCCGCTATGCTAATAGCCGCTGACGAACCCATTCCCCGTTTTTCAGGAATAGCCGAGTCAATCTCACAGCGAATGCAGGCTTCTTTGATATCCAAATACTCCAGCGAAGCATAAACTGCCATGGACAAGGTATCCTCCTCATAAAGACGCCAAGGACTCGCTGCAGGAACTACCTTACAAGTCACCTCCACCTCCAAAAGAGGCAGGGAAATGGCAGGATAACCGTAAACGACTGCATGCTCCCCTATTAAAATTATCTTACTGTGTGCCTGACCGACACCAACCTTTTTTGTCATGTTTTCCTTTTACTAGACGAAAAAGCCGTCTCATACTCAATGAAAATCAAAAAGCAAACTAGGAAGCTAGCCGCAGGCTGTACTTGAGTACGGTAAGGCGACGCTGACGTGGTTTGAATTTGATTTTCGAAGAGTATTATTTTTTCCTACAAGTATTTATTCTCTCCTATCTATTTTATTATATTTTCACAAAAAAAGCGATTGTTTCCTTCACAATCGCTTCTTTCATTATTGAATCCATTCTCCATTATAATTGACAGAATAGCCTTCTACAGTGGTATTCACTGCTAAAGCACCTGAGCTATAAACATAGTACCATTTACTACCGACCTGGAACCAGCCAGTTGCCATGGCTCCTGATGAACGGAGGTAGTACCAGTTATTGCCAAGTTGTTTCCAACCAGTTTGCATGATTCCAGTTTTTGGATCCAAGTAGTACCATGGAGCAGGTTTGCTTCTATCAATGTCAATAGTAACATGAAAATCTTGAGTCCAACCCTTAGCAACTTCACCAATTGGTAGTGGATTGTAAGAATCATCGCCAAAATTTCCTAGCTTATTTAAATAATACCAATTGCCGTCTTCATAAATCCAGCCTGTCTTTACAGCATAATTATTATCAAAATAATAAGTTCTCTTTTCAGGAGATGGAGTATATTGTTCACCATATACTTTTCCTGTATTTTCAGACGTTTTTGCCTCTAGTACTTTTTTATCTGTTTGTTCTAGCAAAGCTCCATCTGAGCTAAAATAATACCATTTTTGTTGGAGTCCAATTTCATTAATTGGTTGGTTATCTAATAAATTATCACGATAACCTGTTCCAGGAATTTCTAAGTATTGCCATCCAACTACCATTTCTCCTTTATCACCAAAATAGTAAGTTTTACCGTCTATTTTATGCCAATAGATTGCTTTATGATCATCTTTTACATAATATTTTCTATTATCCTTATCAACAAATTGGCCACCTGTGGTATCCGCAAATACAGTATTAGTAGCTAGCAAACCAAAGAAAAATGCTGTTAGTCCAAATTGCATAGTTTTTTTAAAAAGTTTCATTTATATGTCCTCCAATATTAAATCCACTCACCAGATGAGGCGAAATTATAAACTTTACCATCGATAGTCTGGCTACCTGTAACCATTGCTCCATTTGAATTGAGATAATACCAGTTTCCATTTACTTTGGTCCAACCTGTCTTCATATCTCCATTACTTGCATTTAGGTAGTACCAAGTTGAACCATCTTTCACCCAACCAGTTGCCATGGCTCCTGATGAACGGAGATAGTACCACTTGTTACCAAGATATTGCCAGCCCGTTTTCATATCACCATTTTCAGCATCTAGATAATACCAAGTTGAGTCTTCTTGATACCAACCAGTTGCCATAGCTCCTGATGAACGGAGGTAGTACCACTTATTGCCAATTTGCTTCCAACCAGCTTGCATGATACCAGTTTCTGAATCTAGATAGTACCAAGCTGAACCATCATTTATCCAACCTGCACGTCTTTCACCACCAATATAGTTTTCTCCATTAATTTCCGTTTTAGCTAGATAATACCAATTAGACTGGTCATAAAGCCAACCTGTCTCTAAAGAATGATTTTGATTAAAGTAATAGTTCGTGTAAAAACTCTTCTCTTCTTTATCTTCCGGGTTTGTACGTTTTTCCCCATACTTTCTTCCAACACTGTCTTTAGTTTTAACCTCTAATGCTTTCCAACCAACAAACTCTTGTAGCACTCCATTTTTGTCAAAGTAGTACCATTCTGGCATTGGGGAACCTTCTAATCTTATACCATTAGGGTAAGGACCAATTGTATATCCTTTAACTGGCATTGGAATGTACTGCCAACCAACAACCATTTCACCATTATAATCAAAATAATAGGTCTTGCCATCAATCACTCGCCAGTCCGTTTCTTTGATGTCACCCTTCTTGTAGTAGGTTCTACCATTTTCTTGGACAAATTGCCAACCTTCTGAATCAGCATCATCCGCCAATACTGCACTTGTTGCTAGCAAACCAAAGAAAAAGACTGCTAATGCGATTTGCATCAATTTTTTTATTGTTTTCATTAGATATATCCTCCTTCAAGGATTATAGTAAAAATTAAATTGTATGTCAATATGACGGCCTTAAAACAATGCATAGTATATTGATACAAGGTGTAAACAAATCGATTAGAATAGACAAATTAATTTATAGAAATATTTTAAGAGTCATAGTGTCCTGCTCTAGTTGCAAATAGATATATTATGCGCTTACAGTCAGCCTGCGATTTCCTGAAATGCAAAAATCTCCTAGCAGGCTTTCCTGCTAGGAGACTTTCTTATGAGAGGTACTTGTTCAAGCTTTAAAAATCGGATTTATCATCTGATAATTATCAAACAATCTACCAATTAAGCTTCTTCGTCTTCTTTACGACGACGGCCTGCAAGACCAAGACCAAGTAATGCACTTGCGGCAGCTGCTACCATAGCTACAGTAGAATCTGCTGTACCAGTATTTGGCAACTCTTTCGCTCCTGCTTTCTTAGCTGGTGTTGTTGCATGTGAGCCTTGTTCAGCAGATGTAACTGCTTTAGCAGCTGGTGCTACTGCATGTGAACCTTGTTCAGCAGATGTAACTGCTTTAGCAGCTGGGATTACAGCTGTGCTGCCATCTGGGAAGGTTACTGTAGTTGTACCATCTTTGCCAACTTTAACATCTGTTGCTGTTGGGTTAGCTTTCTTAACTGCTTCTGCTACCTTAGCTTTTTCCGTATCAGTCAAGTTGCTTGGATCTACAACTGGTGTTACTGATGGATCTTTAACACCATCTGCATCCTTAGACATATCATCTGCTTTAGCAGCTGGGATTACGGCTGTTGTGCCATTTTTACCTACGTTAACATCTGTTGCTGTTGGATTAGATTTCTTAACTGTATCACCTGATGGAATAACGGCTGTGCTACCATCTGGGAAGGTTACTGTGGTTGTGCCATCTTTGCCAACTTTAACATCTGTTACTGTTGGGTTAGCTTTCTTAACTTCGTCTGCTACCTTAGCTTTTTCTGCTTCAGTCAAGTTGCTT
>JAWETZ010000020.1:0-50181 GCA_032480835.1 Streptococcus mitis | reverse complement strand
GACAAAAAATTTTGAGCATCAAGAGTTTTTATTTGGCTACATCAGAGTTCGTTACAACTACGCTCACTACCTAGTGTCAAAGGAAAAATATAACGAAGCTATCCAAGAAGCTCTTGAGACGATTGAACTCTGTAAACAAAGACAGACAAGCTACCAACTGGCTCCTCTACTTATTCTTGTAGGAAATGCTGGAGCCAAATTTCTAGACAAAGAACAAGTCAAAAATTATTATATAGAAGCAAGAGAGTTATGTAAGATTTATAACAATCCTTTAATGTTGATGAAGATAGAAAATTATTTGAAGGAATTAGATACTGTTTAGTTAATCTTGACATTATAGTTTTTCTGAAACGTTAAATAACCTGTAAGGCTGATAGTGAAATTAATACTATCAGCCTTATTTCAAATTTATATTCTTCCAAAATCTCTTCAAACCATGTCAGCTCTATCTGCAACCTCAAAACAGTATTTCGAGCAACCTGTGGCTAGCTTCCTAGTTTGCTCTTTGATCTTCATTGAGTATTAGTCTCTGGTGTTTGTTTAGCGTCTTAAAGAGACATTTGAGAAGATTGGAAACAGTTCTCCCTTTTCTCCGAGTATAATGATTGGTAGGAAGGGAGAGAAAAGATGAAATCAATGAGAATCTTATTTTTGTTAGCTTTAATTCAAATCAGTTTGAGTAGCTGTTTCCTATGGAAGGAATGCATCTTGTCCTTTAAACAAAGTACAGCTTTTTTCATCGGAAGTATGGTCTTTGTTTCAGGAATCTGTGCTGGAGTAAATTATCTTTATACCTGTAAGCAAGAAGTTCATAGTGTCCTAGCCAGTAAGAAGTCAGTGAAGCTTTTTTATAGTATCCTACTCTTAATTAATTTGTTAGGAGCTGTTCTTGTCTTGTCAGATAACTTGCTCATTAAAAATACGCTGCAACAAGAATTAGTTGACTTTTTATTGCCATCCTTCTTTTTCCTATTTGGACTAGATTTGCTGATTTTTTTACCCTTGAAAAAATACATGCGCGATTTTCTTGCTATGCTAGACAGAAAAAAGACAGTGTTGGTGACTATTTTAGCAACACTTATTTTCTTAAGAAATCCAATGACCATTGTCTCACTTCTGATTTATATTGGACTGGGTTTGTTTTTTGCAGCCTATCTTGTCCCAAATTCGGTTAAGCAGGAAGTTTCCTTTTATGGTCATATTTTCCGAGATCTTGTATTGGTCATTGCTACGCTCATTTTCTTTTAGAGAAAGCTTGTTTTTATGGATGTTATGATGGTAATACTCTTCGAAAATCTCTTCAAACTACGTCAGCTCTATCTGCAACCTCAAAACAGTGTTTTGAGCAGCCTGCGGCTAGCTTCCTAGTTTGCTCTTTTATTTTCATTGAGCATAAGTTTAGCAGGAAAATAGACACAAAAGAAAAGTTTTTGGTATAATAAGAATATGTACACAAAAAATGAAGAAGAGCTGCAAGCCTTAGGGGAGCGTTTGGGTCATCTATTAGAAAAGAATGATGTTTTAATCTTAACTGGTGAACTTGGAGCAGGCAAAACAACCTTTACAAAAGGCCTTGCTAAGGGATTACAGATTTCCCAGATGATTAAGAGTCCAACCTATACTATCGTGAGAGAGTATGAAGGTCGTCTTCCACTTTACCACCTAGATGTTTATCGTATCGAGGGCGACGCTGATTCTATCGACTTGGATGAGTTTCTCTTTGGTGGTGGAGTGACTGTCATTGAGTGGGGCCATCTTTTAGGTGATGCCTTGCCAAATACTTATTTAGAATTGGAAATTCTAAAAGAAGCAGATGGACGCCGTTTAAATTTCCAGGCAAAGGGGTTGCGTGCAGAAAAACTCTTAGAGGAGCTTCAACATGGAGTATGAATTGCTCATTAGAGAAGCAGAACCTGGTGATGCTGTTGAGTTAGTAACATTTTTAAATCGTGTCAGTTTAGAGACAGATTTTACCAGTTTAGATGGAGATGGTATTCTCTTGACCGGTGAGGAGATGGAAGTATTCCTCAACAAGCAAGCTAGTTCAGACAATCAGATAAGCTTACTTGCATTCTTAAATGGTAAAATTGCTGGCCTTGTAAATATTACAGCTGACCAGCGCAAGAGAGTCCGTCATATTGGAGATCTCTTCATTGTGATTGGAAAAAGATATTGGAATAATGGCTTGGGAAGTTTGTTGATAGAAGAAGCGATAGAGTGGGCACAAGCAAGTGGTATTCTGCGTCGTCTCCAACTGACTGTCCAAACTCGTAATCAAGCAGCAGTTCATCTTTATCAAAAGCATGGCTTTGTAATTGAAGGTCGCCAAGAGCGTGGAGCATATATAGAAGAAGGGAAATTTATCGATGTTTACTTGATGGGTAAACTGATAGACTAGTAGAAATATGGTTAAAAAAATTATTGGAATGGTGCTAGCTTTTCTAGCTGTGACAGTTTTGGGTGTTGGTGTTTTTGCTTATACTATTTATCAGCAAGGTACAGAGACTTTGGCAAAAACCTATAAAAAAATAGGAGAAGAAACCAAGGTTATTGAAGCAACAGAGCCTTTGACCATTCTGTTGATGGGGGTTGATACTGGGAACGTAGAGCGTACAGACCAATGGGCTGGAAATAGTGACAGTATGATTTTGCTGACTGTCAATCCTCACACAAAGAAAACGACGATGATGAGTTTGGAACGTGATATCCTGACTAAAATTCAACATAAAGATGGTAGTATTGAAGAAGCGAAGCTAAACGCTGCCTATGCTGGTGGTGGTGCAGAACTTGCGATAGAAACAATTCAAAAGATGATGAACCTTCATATTGATCGCTACATTATGGTCAACATGCAAGGCTTGCAACAATTGGTCGATGCAGTGGGAGGTATTACGGTTAATAATACACTAGGTTTCCCAATCTCTATCAGTGACCAAGAAGAATTTAACACCATTTCTATCGGTGTTGGAGAGCAGACAATAAATGGAGAAGAAGCACTTGTTTATTCACGCATGCGTTATCAAGACCCAGAAGGAGACTACGGACGTCAGAAGCGTCAGCGTGAAGTCATTCAAAAAGTTGTTGAAAAAGTTCTTAGTTTAAATAGTGTCAGTCACTATCAGTCTATCTTAAAAGCCCTAAGTACTAATATGCAGACTAATATCGATTTATCTGCAAAAAGTATTCCAAGCTTATTGGGCTACAAAGATTCATTTAACACCATTGAAACACAACAGTTGAAGGGTGAAGGGGAGATGCTACAAGGCGTTTCTTATCAAATTGTTACAAGAAACCACATGTTGGAAATGCAGAATCTTTTGAGACGTTCTTTGGGACAAGAAGAAGTTACTCAGCTTGAAACAAATGTTGTCTTATTTGAAGATTTATTTGGACGAACACCTGTTGGTGACGAAGACAATTAACTTTCTTACTATAAATAAAAAAATCAATCGTGGGAAATTTCCTGCGATTTTTTCAAAAAAATACGAATAGATAGGTAGGAGGAAACATGAAAGCAGAAATCATTGCTGTTGGAACAGAGATTTTGACAGGACAGATTGTCAACACTAATGCCCAGTTTTTATCGGAAAAATTAGCAGAGATTGGGGTAGATGTATATTTTCAGACGGCTGTAGGAGACAACGAAGCCCGTCTCTTATCCCTGCTTGAGATTGCTAGTCAACGTAGCAGTCTGGTGATTTTGACAGGTGGTTTGGGGCCAACTGAGGACGATTTGACCAAACAAACTCTGGCTAAATTTTTAGGGAAAGAATTAGTTTTTGATCCTCAGGCGCAGGCGAAATTGGATGTATTTTTTGCACAGAGACCGGACTATGCCCGAACACCGAATAACGAAAGACAAGCTCAACTTGTAGAAGGAGCGACTCCGCTGCCCAACGAAACAGGACTGGCTGTGGGGGGGATGTTAGAGGCCGAAGGAGTGACCTACGTCGTCCTTCCAGGTCCACCAAGTGAATTGAAACCCATGGTCTTAAATCAACTTCTACCTAAGTTGATGACAGGGAGCAAGCTGTATTCCCGAGTTCTTCGTTTCTTTGGAATTGGCGAAAGTCAGCTGGTGACCATTTTGGCTGATTTGATTGACAATCAAACAGATCCGACCTTGGCACCTTATGCCAAGACAGGAGAAGTCACTCTACGTCTGTCAACAAAGGTTAGCAGTCAAGAAGAGGCGAATCAAGCGCTGGATATCTTAGAAAACCAAATCTTGGAGTATCAGACCTTTGAAGGAATTTGTTTGCGAGAACTTTGCTATGGTTATGGGGAAGAAACTAGTTTAGCTAGCATTGTGGTAGAAGAACTGAAAAAGCAAGGGAAAACCATTACGGCAGCAGAGAGTTTGACGGCAGGACTTTTCCAAGCCACTGTAGCTGATTTTTCGGGTGCTTCAAGTATATTTAAGGGTGGTTTCGTGACCTATAGCTTGGAGGAAAAATCAAAGATGTTGGATATTCCTGCCAAGGATTTGGAAGAACATGGTGTAGTGTCTGAATTTACAGCTCAGAAGATGGCTGAGCAGGCACGAATCAAGACCCAGTCTGATTTTGGCCTTAGTTTGACTGGAGTGGCAGGACCAGATAGCCTAGAAGGGCACCCAGCTGGGACAGTTTACATAGGATTGGCGCAAGAGAAAGGAACTGAGGTCATCAAGGTGAATATTGGAGGCAGAAGTCGAGCAGATGTACGTCACATTGCGGTTATGCATGCCTTTAACCTAGTTCGCAAGGCTTTATTAAGTAACCAACTTTTGATATAATAGTAGATAGGTCTGAGGACCATTAGAATGTAGGAGAATAGAATGGCGAAAAAACCAAAAAAATTAGAAGAAATTTCAAAAAAATTTGGGGCAGAACGTGAAAAGGCCTTGAATGACGCTCTCAAATTGATTGAGAAAGACTTTGGTAAAGGATCAATCATGCGTTTGGGTGAACGTGCGGAGCAAAAGGTGCAAGTGATGAGCTCAGGCTCCTTGGCGCTTGACATTGCCCTTGGTTCAGGTGGTTATCCTAAGGGACGTATCATCGAAATCTATGGACCAGAGTCATCTGGTAAGACAACGGTTGCCCTTCATGCAGTTGCGCAAGCGCAAAAAGAAGGTGGGATTGCAGCCTTTATCGATGCGGAACATGCCCTCGATCCAGCTTATGCTGCAGCCCTTGGTGTCAACATTGACGAATTGCTCTTGTCCCAACCAGACTCAGGAGAGCAAGGTCTTGAGATTGCAGGAAAATTGATTGATTCAGGTGCTGTAGATCTTGTCGTGGTCGACTCAGTTGCAGCCCTTGTCCCTCGTGCGGAAATTGATGGAGATATCGGTGATAGCCACGTTGGTTTGCAGGCTCGTATGATG
The DNA here is from genome assembly GCA_032480835.1 of Streptococcus mitis. Lineage (GTDB taxonomy): Bacteria > Bacillota > Bacilli > Lactobacillales > Streptococcaceae > Streptococcus > Streptococcus mitis_DK. The sequence goes on along the minus strand of JAWETZ010000020.1, from coordinate 44,810 downwards.
AGCCAGGCCATGCGTAAACTTGGTGCTTCTATTAATAAAACCAAAACAATTGCCATCTTTATCAACCAATTGCGTGAAAAAGTTGGGGTTATGTTTGGAAATCCAGAAACAACTCCTGGTGGACGTGCTTTGAAATTCTATGCTTCAGTACGTTTGGATGTTCGTGGAAGCACACAAATCAAGGGAACGGGTGACCAAAAAGATACCAATGTCGGTAAGGAAACCAAGATTAAGGTCGTGAAAAACAAGGTGGCTCCACCATTTAAAGAAGCTTTCGTTGAAATCATGTACGGAGAAGGGATTTCTAAGACTGGTGAACTGTTGAAGATCGCAAGCGATTTGGATATCATCAAAAAAGCAGGAGCTTGGTACTCTTACAAGGATGAGAAAATCGGGCAGGGTTCTGAAAATGCTAAGAAATTCTTGGCAGATCACCCAGAAGTCTTTGATGAAATCGATCATCAAGTCCGTGTTCAATTTGGTTTGATTGATGGAGAAGAAGCTTCTGTAGAAGGTGTTGAAACTAAAAAAGATGAGGCAGTTCAAGCAGATTCTGTGAATGAAGAAGTAACACTTGATTTAGGCGACGAGCTTGAAATCGAAATTGAAGAATAAGATGTTAAAGTAGTGGAGAAATCCACTGCTTTTTCGTTGCTTTGTTCAAGTTTTCAGATTAGTTATGATTTGCTGTTTCTTGTCGCTCCTCTAGAAAGCTGATATAATAGCCTTATGAATAAAAAACGAACAGTGGACCTGATTCATGGTCCTATTCTTCCCTCGCTTTTGAGTTTTGCCTTTCCAATTTTGCTGTCCAATATTTTCCAACAGCTCTATAACACTGCTGATGTCTTGATTGTTGGGCGTTTTCTTGGACAAGATTCTTTGGCTGCGGTTGGGGCGACAACTGCCATTTTTGACTTGATTATAGGCTTTACACTTGGTGTTGGCAATGGAATGGGAATTGTCATTGCCCGTTATTACGGGGCTCGGAATTTCACTAAAATCAAGGAAGCAGTAGCAGCCACTTGGATTTTAGGTGCTCTTTTGAGTATTGTAGTGATGCTACTGGGCTTTCTTGGTTTGTATCCTCTCTTGCAATATCTGGATACACCTGCAGAAATCCTCCCTCAGTCCTATCAATATATTTCTATGATTGTGACTTGTGTAGGTGTCAGTTTTGCCTATAATCTTTTTGCAGGCTTGTTGCGGTCCATTGGGGACAGTCTAGCAGCGCTTGGCTTTCTGATTTTCTCTGCCTTGGTCAATGTGGTTCTGGATCTCTATTTCATTACGCAATTGCATCTGGGAGTTCAATCTGCGGGCCTTGCCACCATTATTTCGCAAGGTTTATCAGCGGTTCTCTGTTTTTATTATATCTGCAAGAGTGTGCCAGAACTTTTGCCTCAACTCAAGCATTTCAAATGGGACAAGGCCTTGTACGCGGATCTCTTGGAGCAAGGTTTGGCTATGGGCTTGATGAGCTCGATTGTATCTATCGGTAGTGTGATTTTACAGTCTTCTGTTAATACCTTTGGTGCTGTAATTATCAGTGCCCAGACGGCAGCTCGACGCATTATGGCCTTCGCCCTTCTTCCTATGACCGCTATTTCTGCCTCGATGACGACCTTTGCTTCTCAGAATTTAGGTGCTAAGCGACCAGACCGCATTGTTCAAGGACTTCGAATAGGCAGTCGTTTAAGTATATCCTGGGCAGTTTTTGTATGTGTCTTTCTCTTTTTTGCCAGTCCTGCCTTGGTTTCCTTCTTGGCTAGTTCGACGGATAGCCACTTGGTAGAAAATGGCAGTCTCTATCTGCAAATCAGCTCAGCCTTTTATCCTATTTTGAGTATCTTGTTGATTTATCGCAATTGCTTGCAGGGCTTGGGGCAAAAAGTCCTTCCTCTGGTTTCTAGCTTTATAGAACTAATCGGGAAAATCGCTTTTGTGGTCTTGATTATCCCTTGGGCAGGCTATAAGGGAGTTATCCTTTGCGAACCCCTCATCTGGATTGTCATGACTATCCAACTGTATTTCTCACTGTTTCGTCACCCCTTGATAAAAGAAGGCAAGGCAATATTGGTAACCAAAGTGCAATCCTAGTTGGATTTACTGAATAAAATCCATTTCCTCTAGTGAAAATCGAAAAAACTTGTGTTATAATAAGAAAGATTAAAATGTGAAAAAAGGAGATTCCTAATGGGACGTAAATGGGCCAATATCGTAGCCAAGAAAACGGCTAAAGATGGAGCTAACTCTAAAGTATATGCAAAATTTGGTGTAGAAATCTATGTAGCAGCTAAAAAAGGTGATCCAGATCCAGAATCAAACTCAGCTTTGAAATTCGTTATCGACCGTGCTAAACAAGCTCAAGTGCCAAAACACGTTATCGATAAAGCTTTGGACAAGGCTAAAGGAAACACAGACGAAACCTTTACAGAAGGACGTTACGAAGGTTTTGGACCAAATGGTTCTATGCTGATTGTTGATACTTTGACTTCAAACGTTAACCGTACAGCAGCCAATGTCCGTGCAGCTTTTGGTAAAAATGGCGGAAACATGGGCGCTTCAGGTTCGGTTTCATACCTCTTTGACAACAAGGGTGTTATCGTGTTTGCAGGTGAAGATGCGGACGCGGTCTTTGAGCAATTGCTTGAAGCAGATGTTGATGTGGATGATGTAGAAGCAGAAGAAGGGACAATCACAGTTTACACAGCACCAACTGACCTTCACAAGGCTATCGTTGCCCTTCGTGAGTCAGGTGTCGAAGAATTCCAAGTTACTGAATTGGAAATGATTCCTCAGTCAGAAGTGGAATTGTCAGGCGATGACCTTGAAACCTTTGAAAAACTTTACAGTGTCCTTGAAGACGACGAAGACGTACAAAAAATCTACACAAACGTAGATGGATTCTAATAGAAAAACGAACAGTTTTACTAGCTGTTCGTTTTTTTGATATTTGAACTTAGAATCTGGTTTCAGAATCGTTTTGTTGCTTGCTTTTTTCTAGACCTAGATCGACTGATGTTTTTGGACGAGCAAGAGCTCTCCATCGTCCTGTTTTGCAAAAGTTAAGGTAACAGTCTTGATCTTGTCTCCAATGGAGATATAGGAGATTTTTTTCGTATTGTAACCCCCAAGAGTGAAGTCAAACTCGGAATCTGGCTGTCCATGTTTGTTGATAATATCCTCGTAGTTGGTACCACCTTTTCCTTTGTTGTCAAGGTCACCTTCGATTAAGGCGTCGAACTGTTCTTGGGTCCAGGCGAAGGTATCGTCTGTCAAGCCGCTTTTTTCTTTGCGTTCCATTGATGCACTCGTATCCATGTAGGAACGGTTAAACTCCTTGGCATACTCTTTGTAGACATCAGTGTATAGTACCTGAGTCGTAAAGAAAAGTACAACAGAGGCAACTGCCAGGGATGTTCCGATAATAGCCATTGTTTTCCGTTTTTTGAGGTTGACGATAAGGCCGATAATCCCCAAGATAAATGCGACGATGCCAATGAACAACGATAGATAGTTAATAAATGGGATCCAGGATCCTAAAAGTGCGATGGCTCCAAAAATGGTTGCTAAGATTCCTAAAACTCTTTGTTCTTTTGGTTTCATTTGAAAGTTTTCTCTCTTCATTAAGTGAATGGATTTCTATCCACAGTAGTTAGTGCTTATTATATAAAAGATATTGCCTAATGTCAATTTAAACTAAGATAGTTCTCATGAAAACTTTTTCTTGACATCTCTTTTCAAAGTGATAAAATAGTTCTCATGAAAACTTATTTAGTTCCTAGGAGAACTAAATGTGATAGTTAGAAAGGAGTTAGTATGGATAAACCGATGTTAGTTTTTAAGCGTTTTGGTCATCAGATTCACCTGATGGTGCAAAAGGAAGCCAAACGTTGTGGTATTGAATTTATGGGTGGGCCTCAAGGTCAGGTTGTGCGTTTTTTGGATAATCGTGAGAAAAACCAAGACTTGGTCTTGATTAAGGATATCGAGCAAGAACTCAATATTACCAAGTCTGTTGCTAGTAATTTGGTCAAGCGTATGGTGCAAAATGGTTTGGTGGAACTGGAGGCGAGTCCTAGCGATAAGCGGGCTAAATTTGTTCGTCTGACGGAAAAATCACGTTCTCAGATGCAACAGATCAAGGCCTTCTTTGAACGCATTGAAAAGCAGTTGATGGAAGACATTGATGAAGATGAATTACTGATTTTTGAGAAAGTTCTCGGTCAACTACAGGAAAATATCAAGGGAATAGGAGGAGAGAATGAATAAATTAGCCAAACGAATTAGTGGAAAAGAATGGGGGATGATTTTACTAGCCATTCTCTTTACCTGTTTTTCGGTCTATCTGGAGTTGGAAGTGCCGACCTATATCTCTAAAATCACGGATTTACTGGGAACTCAAGGAACTAATTTAGATGAGTTGTGGCAGCCAGCAAGTATGATGGTTGGAATGTCCTTTCTTGCCTTCTTGTCCGCAGTTGCAGTTGGATTTTTTGCGTCCAGAGTAGCTGCTTCCTATACTAGTAGGCTGAGAAGTGATATTTTTAACCGAGTTTTAGACTACTCGCAGACAGAGATTAAGAAATTCTCTATTCCCAGTCTTCTAACTCGTACTACCAATGATATTACTCAGGTTCAGATGTTGATTACTATGGGCTTGCAAGTAGTTACTCGTGGTCCAATTATGGCTATCTGGGCTATCGGGAAGATTTTAGGTCATTCAGAATACTGGCTCTGGGCCGTACTTGTGGCAGTGATTGTCAACGTTTTGATGACAACAGTTTTGATGACGCTAGCCTTTCCGAAACAGTCCTTGATTCAAAGTCTGACTGATAAACTGAACAGTATTACTCGTGAGAGTTTAACAGGTATTCGTGTCGTTCGCGCCTACAATGCAGAGGATTACCAAAATGAAAAATTTGCGGTAGCAAATGATGAATTGACACGCTTGAATTTGTTTGTCAACCGTCTTATGGCTATTTTGAACCCTATCATGATGGGGATTTCAAGTGGTTTGAGTGTGGTGATTTACTGGATTGGGGCCTATGTGATTAACGACGCTGCTCCGATAGCGCGTCTGCCTCTCTTTAGTGACATGATTGTTTTCATGTCTTATGCCATGCAGGTTGTTATGGGCTTCCTTCTCATGGGGGCGCTCTTCATCGTTCTTCCTCGAACCATGGTCTCTGCCAAGCGGATTAATCAGGTTTTAGATTTGCATTCTTCTATCCAAAATCCTGCTCAAGTGCAGTTGGCTGACGAAAACCTCAAAGGTCAGGTCGAGTTTAAGGATGTGACCTTCCGCTATGCGGCAAATTCGGAGGCGGTCATTGAGAATGTTAGCTTTAGAGCAGAAGCTGGTCAAACAGTGGCCTTTATTGGGTCAACAGGTTCTGGTAAATCAACTCTGGTCAATCTGATTCCACGTTTCTACGATGTGTCAGAAGGAGAAATTCTGGTGGACGGTGTCAATGTTCAAGACTATGCCTTAGAAGATTTGCGCAACAAGGTTGGTTATATTCCTCAAAAAGCGGTTCTCTTTTCAGGTGATGTCAAGGGCAATTTAGATTTTGGACGCAGTCAAGAAACACCACTTAGTGAGCAGGCTATGTGGCAAGCTCTGGAATTGGCCCAGTCTAAGAACTTTATCGAAGACAAAGAAGCTGGCTTAGCGTCAGAAGTGGCCCAAGGAGGAACCAACTTCTCAGGTGGTCAAAGACAGCGTCTGGCCATTGCGCGTGCCTTGGCTCGTAAGCCAGAAATCCTCATCTTTGATGATTCCTTCTCGGCCTTGGACTATAAGACAGACCGTGTCCTACGCCAAGAACTAGCAGAGAAAACCAAGTCTATGACCAAGCTTATCGTTGCACAGCGTATTTCAACGATTATGGATGCAGATTTGATTTTGGTCTTGGATCAAGGAAAAGTCGTGGGACAAGGCACCCACAAGGAACTTCTAGATAATAACGAAGTTTACCAAGAAATTGCCTATTCACAATTATCGAAGGAGGAATTGGAACATGGAAAATAAAAAACTGTCGCTCTGGAAACAGAGTAAACCCTATCTTGCAGGTCTCCAGTTTGCCCTTCTAATTGCCTTTCTAGCAACAATCTTATCCAATATCATTACTGTATATGGGCCAACCCGTATCAAGGAAATGACCAATATTATTGCAAGTGGTCTAGAAACAAGTGTGGATGTCGCTGCGGTTGCGGCCATTGGTAGTTTTTTAGCCATCATCTATGTAATCGGGCTTCTATCAAATTATTTGCAGGCCTTTCTGTTTACAACAGCCATTCAACGTTTTTCAGAGCGTTTGAGAACAGCGATTGCAGGGAAAATTAATCGCCTTCCATTGGAGTATTTTGATGGACATTCTCAAGGAGATATCTTGTCTCGTGTGACTAATGACGTTGACACTGCAGCCCAATCCCTCAATCAAAGTCTGGGAACAGTTCTTTCATCCACTTTATTGGTCGTGGCAGTCTTGGTGACCATGTTTGGGATGAACTGGATTTTGGCCTTAGTGACAGTTGTTTCAACCCTTATCGGTTTTGCTTTCGTGTCCGTCTTTATGGGCAAATCGCAGGGCTTCTTTAAGAGTCAGCAACAGGATTTGGCGGCTGTCAATGGCTATGTGGAGGAAATGTACTCTGGCCATAATGTGGTGACTAGTTACAATGCTATTGAGAGTACCAAAGAAGAATTTGCGGCATTAAACCATCGTCTGTATGACAGTATCTGGAAATCTCAATTTATTTCAGGGATTATGATGCCGATCATGATGTTTATTGGGAACTTTAGCTATGCTCTAGTGATTATCGTTGGTGCAGCCTTGGCCTTGAATGGGCAGATTAGTATTGGGATTATCGTTGCCTTTATGGCCTACGTTCGTATCTTTTCTCAGCCTCTTTCACAAATTGCTCAAGGGATTACCAGTCTTCAGCAGGCTAGCGCAGCCATGGGACGTGTCTTCGAATTCTTAGGTGAAGAGGAAATGGAAGATGAATCCCATAAAGAAAGACAATTGAGCGCTATGAAAGGTCAAGTAGTCTTTGATCGAGTTTCCTTTGGCTACACATCAGATCGAACCATCATCCATGACTTTTCTGCGACCGCTCATGCAGGTCAAAAGGTTGCCATTGTCGGTCCTACTGGAGCTGGGAAGACAACTATTGTTAATCTTTTGATGAAGTTCTATGAGATTGATGAGGGAAGTATCCGCATCGATGGTGTAGATACCAAAGAGATGAAGCGTTCGGAAGTGCACGATGCCTTTTCAATGGTCTTGCAGGACACTTGGCTCTTTGAAGGCACTATACGAGACAATCTTATCTATAACCAAACAGGTATTAGTGATGAGCGCGTGATTGAAGCCAGCAAAGCTGTAGGGATTCACCACTTTATCATGACTCTACCAGATGGTTACGATACTGTCTTGGATGATACAGTGACCTTGTCTGTCGGACAAAAACAACTCTTAACTATTGCTCGTGCTTTGTTGAAAGATGCGCCACTCTTGATTTTGGATGAGGCGACCTCTTCGGTTGATACCCGTACTGAGGAATTAATCCAGAAAGCCATGGACCGATTGATGGAGGGAAGAACTTCCTTTGTCATCGCCCACCGCTTGTCTACTATCCGAAATGCTGACTTGATTCTTGTCATGAAAGATGGAAATATCATCGAGCAAGGCAATCATGATGAGTTGATGGCACAAGGAGGCTTCTACGCTGACCTCTACAACAGTCAATTTACAGAAGATGAAGCAGAAGAATAAACCCAAAGAAGGCTTGACGGCCTTCTTTTTCTGCACTATACTAGAAGACGAGTGCTTCCTTATAAGCAAAATTTGAGTAAGTGATGAAAAAATATATGAAAAATTATCAAGAATGGTATGACCACATCGCTGGTAAGATTAAAAATAATCCTCTCTTTCTGAGTTTGTTAAGAACTTTTAATCGGTTCATGACCGTAGTTATGCCTATAGTTTATCTGACCTTGTTAGTCGCCACCTATTTCCAAGAAGGACTTGGGAAACAAATCTGGATGTATTTTTTTGTCCCTGCGTCAGGTTTTGTGATGTTGTCCCTTCTCCGTAAGAAACTCAATGCTCCTAGGCCTTATGAAGTTTGGGAAATTGTACCGCTACTAGACAGAGATAGTCCTGGTCAGTCTATGCCTAGTCGTCATGTCTTTTCAGCAACCATTATCTCCATGGCTTGTTTACACGCTAGTCTATCTGTAGGGGTTATCTTGTTGGTCTCGTCAGCTTTCCTCGGTCTAGTAAGAGTCCTAGGTGGCGTCCATTATCCCAAGGATGTCTTGGTTGGTTATGCTTGCGGACTTGTGTGGGGTGTGATTTTCTTTCTATTTTGACCTGTAAGTTAATACTCAATGAAAATCAAAGAGCAAACTAGGAAGCTAGCCGCAAGCTGTACTTGAGTACGGTAAGGCGACGCTGACGTGGTTTGAATTTGATTTTCGAAGAGTATAAGGCGGTCCTAGAACCACTTACGTACCTAAAGTAACCACTTGCTTTTTTGCTCTTGTTTTCTTATTTTGGCTTTGATATAGTAGAGTCAGAAAGGAGATGGAATGAAGTTACGAATCGAAATTGACAGCAATTTAGAGGAAACTGAAATTATCATCAAGGCAGCGGCTTTGACAGATGAGATTGCGGATTTGCAGCGTCTCTTGCAAGAGTCCAAGTCTCCTAGGTTGATTTTTTACAGGGGGACGGGTGAATATTATCTGGATTTGTCGGAAATTCTATTCTTTGAGACAGAAGGGAGCAAGATTTATGCCCATACCCAGAAAGATGCCTACGAAGTTCGGCTTAAACTCTATGAGTTAGAGGCTATCCTTCCTCGCTATTTCAGTCGGGTATCCAAGTCAACGATCGCTAATATTCGGCAGGTTTACTCGGTGGACAAGTCCTTTTCAGGAACGGGCACCATTTCCTTTTATCAGACCCACAAGGAGGTTCATGTCTCACGACATTACCAATCCCTCCTAAAAGAAAATCTAAGAAACATGAGGTAAGAACATGAAAAAGAAAGCATTTGGTATTGTGTTGCTTATTTTTGCAGCTGTAATATTATTACAAGGAAATTTTGGAATCCCTTCTCTTGGAGGGCACATTTGGCCCTTGATTGGCATTGCTTTTTTTGCCTACCAATCAGTTGGAGCTTTGTTGCGTCGCCACTTAACCTCAGCCTCTTTTACAGCTCTAGTAGCCCTCATGATTGCTAACCACTTTTATGATATTTTACCGATTCCAAATCAGTCTTTATTTTGGGCTAGTATTTTAATCGTAATGGGTGTCAGCGCACTCACTCATTCTAACAGAACTTGGAATGGAAAAAAATGGTGGTATGATGGTGAAAAGACCATTCTTACAGATAAGGAAGTCGCTTTTGGGACTGGGACTTTCTACAAGCAAGACCAAGAATTGGTAGAAGACCAAGTTGAAGTTGGTTTTGGGAATGCCAAGATATATTATGACAATGCAGAGATGTTAGGTGATAGTGCAACACTGAAAGTGGAAGTTGGTTTTGGCAATGCAGTTATCTATGTTCCTCAACATTGGAGAGTTGATTTAAAGGTGGAAACTTTCTGTGGTGTAGCCAAGGCAGATACTTCTCTAGCCCCAACCAGCAAAACCTTGATTATCCGTGGGGATGTGGCTTTTGGAAAGTTGGGAATTGTCTACGTTAAATAAAAAAATCTTCCAATTCCCTTGCAAAAATGAAGAAAGTGTGATAACATAGTACGGTATGTGGTGCTAGCACATCCGCTATATTAGATCTAATAGGAGGAAAACACAATGGCTAAAGTATGTTACTTTACAGGTCGTAAGACTGTATCAGGAAACAACCGTTCACACGCGATGAATCAAACAAAACGTGCCGTAAAACCAAACCTTCAAAAAGTTACTGTTCTTATCGATGGTAAACCTAAAAAAGTTTGGGCTTCAGCTCGTGCTTTGAAATCAGGTAAAGTTGAACGCGTTTAATAATAAAAGCAAAGGAGACCTTAGGGTCTTTTTTCTTTTATTGTGGGTATAAAATCATTTGAAAAACGGAGTAAATATCCGCTGATACAGTATTCTGCTTTTACACTTGGGCTGAAATATGATAAAATAGAGTATCAACTAGTTGAGGTAAAAAGGATGACTGTAAAAATTAATACAAAAGATGGTCAAATCGAACTAACAGATGAAGTGATTGCAACTGTCGTAGGCGGTGCAACAACTGAGATTTTTGGTGTGGTCGGTATGGCTAGTAAAAATGCCCTCAAAGATAATTTCCAAGCTCTGCTAGGTAAGGAAAATTATTCCAAAGGTGTCGTCGTAAAGGCGGCCGAAGATGGCAGTATTGCAGTTGATGTATATACCGTGTTGAGCTACGGAACAAAGATTAGCGAAGTGTCAAAAAACATTCAAGAGCGTGTTCGTTTTAGTTTGGAAAACCAACTTGGAATTACTGCTCAGACTGTAAATGTCTACATTCAAAATATCAAAGTTGTAGGAGAATAACCGTGTCAAAAATTACTACTAGCTTATTTCAAGAAATGGTGCAGGCTGCATCAACTCGCTTGAATAAGCAAGCTGAATATGTCAATTCATTAAACGTCTTTCCAGTTCCAGATGGAGATACTGGGACAAATATGGGAATGACCATTGAAAATGGTGCTAAAGAAGTTGCAGACAAGCCAGCTTCTACAGTTGGAGAGGTAGCGAGCATTCTTGCTAAAGGTCTTTTGATGGGCGCGCGTGGGAACTCAGGAGTTATTACGTCTCAGCTTTTCCGTGGATTTTCACAAGCCATCAAGGATAAAGACGAGTTAACAGGTCAAGACTTGGCCCTTGCCTTCCAATCAGGTGTGGAAGTTGCTTATAAAGCAGTTATGAAACCAGTTGAAGGAACGATTTTGACAGTTTCACGTGGAGCTGCTATCGGTGCTAAGAAAAAGGCTGAGCAAACAGATGATGCTGTTGAAGTAATGCGTGCAGCCTTGGAAGGTGCTAAAACCGCTCTAGCTAAGACGCCAGATATGCTTCCAGTCTTGAAGGAAGTTGGAGTTGTGGACTCAGGTGGTCAAGGACTGGTCTTCATCTACGAAGGGTTCCTTTCAGCCCTTACTGGTGAATATATTGCATCTGAGGACTTTGTAGCGACTCCTGCCAACATGAGTGAAATGATCAATGCGGAGCATCATAAGTCTGTAGCTGGTCACGTAGCGACTGAGGACATTACGTTTGGTTACTGTACTGAAATCATGGTAGCCCTTAAACAAGGTCCAACCTATGCTAAAGATTTTGACTATGACGAATTCCGTAACTACTTGAATGAACTTGGAGATTCTCTCCTCGTTGTCAACGATGATGAAATTGTCAAAGTCCATGTCCATACAGAAGATCCAGGACTTGTTATGCAAGAAGGTCTCAAATATGGTAGTTTGGTCAAGGTAAAAGTTGACAATATGCGTAACCAACATGAAGCACAGGTTGAAAAAGAAGCCGCTCAAGTTAGCAAGCCAGCTGAAGAAAAAGAGTATGCTTTGATTGCTGTAGTGGCTGGTAAAGGCCTAGCAGATATCTTCCGTTCCCAAGGTGTTGATTATGTTATCGAAGGCGGTCAAACCATGAATCCTTCAACAGAAGACTTTATCAAGGCTGTTGAACAGGTCAACGCTCGTAACATTATCTTCTTGCCAAACAACAAGAATATCTTCATGGCAGCTCAATCTGCAGCAGAAGTTTTGGAACAACCAGCAGTAGTGGTAGAAGCTCGTACTCTTCCTCAAGGATTGACTAGTCTTCTTGCCTTTGATCCAAGCAAGTCAATCGAAGAAAACCAAGAGCGTATGACAGCTGCTCTTAGCGATGTCGTTAGCGGAAGTGTCACAACAGCTGTGCGTGATACAACGATTGATGGCTTAGAAATCCATGAAAACGATAATCTTGGTATGGTCGATGGGAAAATTCTCGTGTCAAACCCTGACATGCACCAAACCTTGACAGAAACCTTGAAACATATGTTGGATGAAGATAGTGAAATCGTAACTTTCTATGTCGGTGAAGACGGAAGCGAAGAACTTGCTAATGAAATTGCTCAAGAAATCGCAGAAGAATTCGAGGACGTTGAAGTCGAGATTCACCAAGGTCAACAACCTGTTTACCCATACCTATTTAGTGTGGAATAAGATTAATGAAGGACTGAGAAATCAGTTCTTTTTTATTTTTTAATAAATGAAATCGATATCTTTTTTAATAAAAACAAAAATAATATTCATAAATAAACGTTAAAATAGAAAATTCAGAAAATTTCTTCTTTTCTCTTGAAAAATCTTGAAAAAATGGTATGATAGTAACAAGTTATTTTTAAGAGAAGAGAAAGGGGAACAATGGAGAAAATCAGTTTAGAATCTCCTAAGACGGGGTCGGACCTAGTTTTGGAAACACTTCGTGATTTAGGAATTGATACCATCTTTGGTTATCCTGGTGGTGCTGTCTTGCCTTTTTATGATGCGATATATAATTTTAAAGGCATTCGCCACATTCTAGGACGCCATGAGCAAGGTTGTTTGCATGAAGCTGAAGGTTATGCCAAATCAACTGGAAAGTTGGGTGTTGCCGTCGTCACTAGTGGACCAGGAGCAACAAATGCCATTACAGGGATTGCGGATGCCATGAGCGATAGCGTTCCCCTTTTGGTCTTTACAGGTCAAGTGGCGCGAGCAGGGATTGGGAAGGATGCCTTTCAGGAGGCAGACATCGTGGGAATTACCATGCCAATCACTAAGTACAATTACCAAGTACGTGAGACAGCTGATATCCCGCGTATCATTACGGAAGCTGTCCATATCGCAACTACAGGCCGTCCAGGGCCGGTTGTCATTGACCTACCTAAAGACGTATCTGCTTTAGAAACAGACTTCATCTATTCACCAGAAGTGAATCTACCAAGCTATCAGCCGACTCTTGAGCCGAATGATATGCAAATCAAGAAAATCTTGAAGCAATTATCCAAGGCTAAAAAACCAGTCTTGCTGGCTGGTGGTGGAATTAGTTATGCTGAAGCTGCTGCAGAATTAAATGAATTTGCAGAACGCTATCAGATTCCAGTGGTAACCAGTCTTTTGGGACAAGGCACGATTGCAACGACTCATCCACTCTTCCTTGGAATGGGAGGCATGCACGGGTCTTTCGCAGCTAATATTGCCATGACGGAAGCAGACTTTATGATTAGTATCGGTTGCCGTTTCGATGACCGCTTGACAGGAAATCCTAAGACCTTTGCTAAGAATGCCAAGGTTGCTCACATTGATATTGATCCAGCTGAGATTGGTAAGATTATCAGTGCAGATATTCCTGTAGTTGGAGATGCTAAGAAGGCCTTGCAAATGTTGTTGGCGGAACCAACAGTTCATAACAATACTGAAAAATGGATTGAAAAAGTCACAAAAGACAAGAACCGTGTTCGTTCTTATGACAAGAAAGAGCGTGTGGTCCAACCGCAAGCCGTTATTGAACGAATTGGTGAACTGACGAATGGAGATGCCATTGTGGTAACAGATGTTGGTCAACACCAAATGTGGACAGCCCAGTATTATCCATACCAAAATGAACGTCAGTTAGTGACTTCAGGCGGTTTGGGAACCATGGGATTCGGAATTCCAGCAGCAATCGGTGCTAAAATTGCTAACCCAGATAAGGAAGTGGTCTTGTTCGTTGGAGATGGTGGTTTTCAAATGACCAATCAGGAATTGGCTATTTTGAACATTTACAAGGTACCAATCAAGGTGGTTATGCTGAATAACCACTCGCTTGGAATGGTTCGTCAGTGGCAGGAATCCTTCTATGAAGGTAGAACATCAGAGTCAGTCTTTGATACCCTTCCTGATTTCCAATTGATGGCACAAGCTTATGGCATTAAAAACTATAAGTTTGACAATCCTGAGACCTTGGCTCAAGACCTTGAAGTCATCACTGAGGATGTTCCTATGCTAATCGAGGTAGATATTTCTCGTAAGGAACAGGTGCTACCAATGGTACCAGCTGGTAAGAGTAATCATGAGATGTTGGGGGTGAAGTTCCATGCGTAGAATGTTAACAGCAAAACTACAAAATCGTTCAGGAGTCCTCAACCGCTTTACTGGCGTTCTGTCTCGTCGTCAGGTTAATATCGAAAGCATCTCTGTTGGAGCAACAGAAGATCCGAATGTATCGCGCATCACCATTATTATTGATGTAGCTTCACATGATGAAGTGGAGCAAATCATCAAGCAACTCAATCGTCAGATTGATGTGATTCGCATTCGAGATATTACAGACAAACCTCATTTGGAGCGCGAGGTGATTTTGGTTAAGATGTCAGCGCCAGCAGAGAAGCGTGCTGAGATTCTAGCGATTATTCAACCTTTCCGTGCAACAGTGGTAGACGTAGCGCCAAGCTCGATTACTATTCAGATGACAGGAAATGCTGAAAAGAGTGAAGCACTATTGCGAGTCATTCGACCATACGGTATTCGTAATATTGCTAGAACGGGTGCAACTGGATTTACCCGCGATTAACAATCCAACTTAAATTTGTTAAACCAGCCTAAAAGGCAATAAATAATAGAAAAGAGAGAAAACTATGGCAGTTCAAATGGAATACGAAAAAGATGTTAAAGTAGCAGCGCTTGACGGTAAAAAAATTGCCGTTATCGGTTATGGATCACAAGGACATGCGCATGCTCAAAACTTGCGTGACTCAGGTCGTGATGTCATTATCGGTGTACGTCCAGGTAAATCTTTTGACAAAGCAAAAGAAGATGGATTTGACACTTACACAGTAGCAGAAGCTACTAAATTGGCTGACGTTATCATGATTTTGGCACCAGATGAAATCCAACAAGAACTTTATGAAGCAGAAATCGCTCCAAACTTGGAAGCTGGAAACGCAGTTGGATTTGCCCATGGTTTCAACATCCACTTTGAATTTATCAAAGTTCCTGCAGATGTAGATGTCTTCATGTGTGCTCCTAAAGGACCAGGACACTTGGTACGTCGTACTTACGAAGAAGGATTTGGTGTTCCAGCTCTTTATGCAGTATATCAAGATGCAACAGGAAATGCTAAAAACATTGCCATGGACTGGTGCAAAGGTGTTGGAGCAGCTCGTGTAGGTCTTCTTGAAACAACTTACAAAGAAGAAACTGAAGAAGATTTGTTTGGTGAACAAGCTGTACTTTGTGGTGGTTTAACTGCCCTTATCGAAGCAGGTTTCGAAGTCTTGACAGAAGCAGGTTACGCTCCAGAATTGGCTTACTTTGAAGTTCTTCACGAAATGAAATTGATCGTTGATTTGATCTATGAAGGTGGATTCAAGAAAATGCGTCAATCTATTTCAAACACTGCTGAATACGGTGACTATGTATCAGGTCCACGTGTAATCACTGAACAAGTTAAAGAAAATATGAAGGCTGTCTTGGCAGATATTCAAAATGGTAAATTTGCAAATGACTTTGTAAATGACTATAAAGCTGGACGTCCAAAATTGACTGCTTACCGTGAACAAGCAGCTAACCTTGAAATTGAAAAAGTTGGTGCAGAATTGCGTAAAGCAATGCCATTCGTTGGTAAAAACGACGATGATGCATTCAAAATCTATAACTAATTAGAAAGCAAAGAATTTTGCTAAAATAGTAGCTTCAGCTATTCGTGGGATATTAGAAGTACTTTTTTAGGAGTTG
Source organism: Streptococcus mitis (assembly GCA_032480835.1). GTDB lineage: Bacteria > Bacillota > Bacilli > Lactobacillales > Streptococcaceae > Streptococcus > Streptococcus mitis_DK. The sequence continues at coordinate 29,059 of JAWETZ010000020.1, read as the reverse complement.
AAATCATATGAATATTACCAATTTGTTTTCTATCAAGACAGGATGTGATGAAACTGATAGGCAACTGCAAAAACTATTTTTTCAGTTGGATTTACAATTGGGAGAATTGACAGATCAACTAAGAAAATTAGATTCTAATTTTGTTCCTCGTAGTCAATTTGTAGATACGTTGGATTTGAATGATGTAGAATATAAAGAAATTTTAAACTATTTTATCTTCCATCGTAATGATAGTGAAGAAAGTTTGGCAGAATGGCTATATGATTGGATTTCCACAAATCGTTATGAACTTCCTAAAGAGTTTTCAATTCGTATGGCTCATAAATACCGTGAAAGTGTTGCTGAAGTTTTTGGAGATGAATAACTAAAAAAACAGTCATTAGTGACTGTTTTTTATAGAAAAAGAGGTTTTATATGTTAAGTTCAAAAGATATCATCAAGGCTCACAAGGTCTTGAACGGTGTGGTTGTGAATACCCCATTGGATTATGACCATTATTTATCGGAGAAGTATGGTGCTAAAATTTACTTGAAAAAGGAAAATGCCCAACGTGTTCGTTCCTTTAAAATTCGTGGTGCCTATTATGCCATTTCTCAGCTCAGCAAGGAAGAGCGTGAGCGTGGGGTAGTCTGTGCTTCTGCGGGAAATCATGCGCAGGGAGTTGCCTATACTTGTAATGAGATGAAAATTCCTGCTACTATCTTTATGCCCATTACTACTCCGCAACAAAAGATTGGGCAGGTTCGCTTTTTTGGTGGGGACTTCGTAACCATTAAACTAGTTGGAGATACTTTTGATGCCTCAGCTAAGGCAGCTCAAGAATTTACAATTTCTGAAAATCGTACCTTTATTGATCCTTTTGATGATGCCCATGTTCAGGCAGGTCAAGGAACAGTTGCTTATGAGATTTTAGAAGAAGCTCGAAAAGAATCGATTGATTTTGATGCTGTCTTGGTTCCTGTTGGTGGTGGCGGTCTCATTGCTGGGGTTTCCACCTATATCAAGGAAACAAGTCCAGAGATCGAGGTTATCGGAGTAGAGGCGAATGGAGCGCGTTCCATGAAGGCTGCCTTTGAAGCTGGTGGACCTGTTAAGCTCAAGGAAATTGACAAATTTGCAGATGGGATTGCCGTACAAAAAGTAGGTCAGTTGACTTATGAGGCAACTCGTCAACATGTTCAAACTTTGGTAGGTGTCGATGAGGGATTGATTTCTGAAACTTTGATTGACCTCTACTCTAAGCAAGGGATTGTAGCAGAGCCTGCTGGAGCAGCTAGTATCGCATCTCTAGAGGTTTTAGCTGAATATATCAAGGGGAAAACCATTTGTTGTATCATTTCTGGAGGAAATAATGATATCAACCGTATGCCAGAAATGGAAGAACGTGCCTTGATTTATGATGGGATCAAGCATTACTTTGTGGTCAATTTTCCACAGCGTCCAGGAGCTTTGCGTGAGTTTGTAAATGATATCTTGGGGCCAAATGATGATATCACACGTTTTGAGTATATCAAGCGAGCTAGCAAGGGTACAGGGCCTGTATTGATTGGGATTGCCTTAGCAGATAAGCATGATTATGCAGGTTTGATCCGTAGAATGGAAGGTTTTGATCCAGCTTATATTAACTTAAATGGTAATGAAACGCTCTATAATATGCTTGTCTGAGGACTAATAAAAAAATATCATATTATTTGCACAACTGATGTATAGGTGTTATAATGAGGGTGAAGAAAGGGGGCGATTCCTATGGACTTAGGAAATCTATCGTGCTATTTCTACTACAACTCACTATAGCACCTATTATTTTTTATTTCAGCTTATAACAATAAAGAAGAATGACTTGTTATATATAGGGCTGTTTTTTAGAATACCATATTTTATATATATCTAATTTTAAGTTTGATTAAATATAATAGGAATTAGAAAAAATAATCAATGCTTATAAAGTAGATTTGGTGAGTTGATTGAATATAGTATATGATAGCAGTAATATGAGGCGAGTAGAACATTTGGAATACTAGGAAGTGCTATTCTAAATGCTGATTGTAATAGCGGTGTGTTATAAGAATATGCAAAATTTGATGAGATAAGTCAATTGTACCGGTTAAAAAAGTTAAATAGTAACAGGAAGGGAACCAAAGGAAATAGAAAGGATAAAATAGATATGAGATAGTCCGAAAAGGAAGATTCTCTTTGACAACCTTATAGATTAAAATGAAGATGTAGAATATGACTCCTGTTTATCCTATTGAGAAACTGGTATTTTTTCTCGATGAATATTTTTGCGAATTTAAAGTTTAATAATTCAATTGTTTTTGGGGCGCTTACTAATGGGTTATAGCAACTAAAAACCTATATATTATCGGCTTTAAAAAATAAGTAAGAAAAAACTAAATCATTTATTTTATTGAATATATGTTTTTTTATTGACAAAAGACATAAAAACGTATAGAATAATATATCGTAAAGAAGAAAATAGGAGAAGAACATGGCTAAGTCAAACTTTGAAAAAGTAGAATCAGTTGTTGGCTGGGTTCGTGATAAGAAAATCACAGGCTACCGTATCTCTAAAGAAACGAATGCGCGTGAAATGTCTATCATTGCTCTAGCGCAGGGTCGTGCGAAAGTAAAAAATATTTCATTTGAAACAGCTCTAGGTTTAATTGATTTCTATGAAAAAAATCATGAAAAATTTGAAGATTAATCTTTGGATAATGGTGGATTCTTGAGTAGAGTCTGCCTTTTCATTTTGACCAAGCAAAAAGACTGCACGATTGATGCAGCCTTTTCTTTTTATTTGAGATAGCGTTGAAGGAACTCTTTTGTTCGGTCTTCTTTAGGATTGGTGAAGAGGTCTTCTGGTTTTCCTTCTTCAGCAATGACACCCTTATCCATAAAGATAACACGGTGAGAGACATCACGAGCGAATTCCATTTCGTGAGTCACTACAATCATAGTCAAGCCTTCTTGGGCCAGTTCCTGCATGATTTTAAGGACTTCTCCAACCATTTCTGGATCGAGAGCTGATGTTGGTTCATCAAAGAGAATAGCGTCTGGATTCATGGAGAGGGCACGAGCGATGGCCACACGTTGTTTTTGACCACCTGAGAGTTGTTTTGGTTTGGCTTGCCAGTAGCGTTCTCCCATGCCGACTTTTTCAAGGTTTTCTTTGGCAATCTTTTCAGCTTCTGTGCGTTCACGTTTAAGGACTGTTGTCTGAGCGACTATTGTGTTTTCAAGAACGTTGAGATTTTCAAAGAGGTTAAAGGATTGGAAAACCATTCCCAACTTTTCACGGTATTGCGTGAGGTCGTAGCCTTTTTCGAGGACGTTTTGTCCATGATAAAGGATTTGTCCATCATTTGGTGTTTCAAGTAGGTTAATGGAGCGTAGGAAGGTCGATTTCCCGCTTCCAGAGCTTCCGATGATAGAGATGACCTCTCCCTTGTGGACAGTGAGAGAAATGTCTTTTAGCACTTCGTTTTGTCCGTAGGATTTTTTGAGGTGTTTAATTTCAAGGATTGCTTGGGTCATTATTTCAAATCCTCCGTTTGCATTTGGTTAGCACCTGTAGTATAGGTATCCATGTCCATTCGGCGCTCGATGAAGCGTAGGATACGTGTTACGGTGAAGGTGAGGACAAAGTAAATCACGGCGATGATTGTAAATGTCTGGAAGTATTGATAGGTTTGTGTTGCCACGGTATTTCCTGAGAAATAAAGTTCGACAACAGAGATAACGTTCAATACAGATGTATCTTTGATATTGATGACAAACTCATTACCAGTTGCGGGTAGGATGTTACGGACTACCTGAGGTAGGACAATCTTACGCATGGTTTGGTTATGGGTCATACCAAGAGCAGTAGCGGCTTCAAATTGTCCCTTGTCAACCGCTAGGATACCACCACGGACGATTTCAGTCATGTAGGCACCAGTGTTAATCGAAACGATGAAGATAGCAGCCAGTGTGCGATCAAGGTTGATACCGAAAGCTTGGGCAGTTCCATAGTAGATGACCATCGATTGAACAATCATAGGTGTACCACGGAAAATTTCAATGTAGACATTGAGGATCCAGCCGACTAGTTTTTGTAGGCTATAAATGGCTTTATTCTCAGATAGAGGAGCAGTACGGAAGACACCAATGGCAAGTCCAATAATGAGACCTGTGATGGTTCCGATGATAGAGATTAAAAGAGTGATACCAGCACCACGCAAGAGTTGTTGCCAGTTTTCAGAAAGAATTTTAGCGACTTGGCTGAAGAAACTACTGCTAGTCTCTTCAGTTGTTGTAGATTCGGCAGGTTGTTCCTTGATCATACGATCCATCAAGGCAACTTGGTCATCTTTTGAAATGGTTTCGATGCTGGCATTGATTTGGCTAATACGATTGTCATCTTTACGAAGTCCAATGGCGATAGCTGTATCTTCTTCCCCAGTTTTGAAACCTGGTTCTACTTGGACCATCTTGAACTTAGAGTTAGCAGCTTCAGCAGTCAGAGCTTCTGGGCGTTCAGAAACATAGGCATCGATGACACCAGCCTCAAGAGCTTGGCGCATTTGAGCGAAGTCTCCCATAGCTGTTTCTTTTTTAGCACCTAAGATTTGTGCAATCAAGTCGTAGAGGTAGACACCTTGTTGAGAAGTGATTTTCGCACCATTAAAGTCATCCAAAGATTTAGCATTTGCGTAGGCAGAATCTTTTTTGACTAGTAGAACGGGTTCGCTAGTGTAGTAACTGCTTGAAAAGGCAATTTCTTGTTTGCGTTCGGCAGTTGGACTCATACCTGCGATAATCATGTCAATCTTACCAGAAGTGAGGGCAGGGACTAGACCTTCCCACTTGGTTTTAACAACCAAAGGTTCTTTACCTAAGTCCTTAGCGATTTTCTTGGCGATTTGAACATCGTATCCGTTGGCATACTGGTTGGTCCCATCGATTTTGACAGCTCCATTGCTATCATCATCCTGAGTCCAGTTAAAGGGAGCATATGCTGCTTCCATTCCGATGCGTAAATATTCATCGGCTTGGGCAACATTGACAAGTCCTAGCATCAGCAAGAGACTTGTGAAAATAGATAAGTATATTTTTCTCATGATTTCTCCTATTTCTAATCTATTAAAAAATAACTGTCTCCTATTTTATCGAAAAAAACTTTATTTTTCAATACAGGTAAGCCCTTACTTGAGAAAAAATGATATAATGATAGCAAAGATAAAAAGGGGGCTTAATTGATGAAAAAAACTTTTTTCTTACTGGTTTTAGGCTTGTTTTGCCTTCTGCCACTCTCTGTTTTTGCCATTGATTTCAAGATAAACTCCTACCAAGGGGATTTGTATATTCATGCAGACAATACGGCAGAATTTAGACAGAAGATAGTTTATCAGTTTGAGGAGGACTTTAAGGGCCAAATCGTGGGACTTGGACGTGCTGGCAAGATGCCTAGCGGATTTGACATTGATCCTCATCCAAAGGTTCAGGCTGCGAAAAATGGTGCTGAACTGACAGATGTTACGAGCGAAGTGATAGAAGGAGCAGATGGTTATACTGTTAAAGTTTATAATCCAGGTCAGGAGGGCGACATAGTTGAAGTTGACCTTGTCTGGAACTTAAAAAATTTGCTTTTTCTATATGATGACATTGCTGAATTAAATTGGCAACCTCTGACAGATAGTTCAGGGGCTATTGGAAAGTTTGAATTTCATGTAAGGGGAGAAAAGGGGGCTGAAAAACTCTTTTTCCACACAGGGAAACTTTTTAAAGAAGGAACGGTTGAAAAGAGTAACCTTGATTATACTATCCGTTTAGACAATCTTCCGTCTAAGCGTGGAGTTGAATTGCATGCCTACTGGCCTCGAACTGCTTTTGCTAGCGCTAGGGATCAGGGCTTGAAAGGGAATCGTTTAGAGGAGTTTAATAAGGTAGAAGACTCGATTGTTGGAGAAAAAAATCAAAGCAAACAACTCCTGACTTGGGTCTTTCCTTCGATACTTGCCATCTCTCTGTTATTGAGCGTCTTCTTCTATTTTATCTATAGAAGAAGGACCACTCCTTCAGTCAAATATGCCAAAAATTATCGTCTCTATGAGCCACCAATGGAATTAGAACCAATGGTTTTATCGGAGGCTGTTTACTCGACTTCCTTGGAGGAAGTGAGTCCCTTGGTCAAGGGGGCTGGAAAATTCACCTTTGATCAACTTATTCAAGCTACCTTGCTAGATGTGATAGACCGTGGGAATGTTTCTATTATTTCAGAAGGAGATGCGGTTGGTTTGAGGCTGGTGAAAGAAGATGGCTTGTCAAGTTTTGAGAAAGACTGTCTAAATCTGGCTTTTTCAGGCAAAAAAGAAGAAACTCTTTCCAATTTGTTTGCGGATTACAAGGTATCTGATAGTCTTTATCGTAGAGCAAAAGTCTCTGATGAAAAACGGATTCAAGCAAAGGGGCGTCAGCTCAAATCGTCTTTTGAAGAAGTATTGAAAGAGATGCAAGAAGGAGTGAGAAATCGAGTTTCCTTCTGGGGCCTCCCAGATTATTATCGTTCCTTGACTGGTGGAGAAAATGCCTTGCAGGTGGGTATGGGTATTTCCACTATCTTGCCCTTATTTATCGGATTTGGTTTGTTCTTGTACAGTTTAGACGTTCATGGCTATCTTTACCTCCCATTGCCAATACTTGGTTTTCTAGGTTTGGTTTTGGCTGTTTTCTATTATTGGAAACTTCGACTAGATAATCGTGATGGTGTTCTAAATGAAGCGGGAGCAGAAGTCTATTATCTCTGGACCAGTTTTGAAAATATGTTGCGTGAGATTGCACGATTGGATCAGGCTGAATTGGAAAGTATTGTGGTCTGGAATCGCCTCTTGGTCTATGCGACCTTATTTGGCTATGCGGATAAGGTCAGTCATTTGATGAAGGTTCATCACATCCAAGTTGAAAATCCAGATATCAATCTCTATGTAGCTTATGGTTGGCATAGTATGTTTTATCATTCAAGCGCGCAAATGAGCCATTATGCTAGTGTCGCAAATACAGCAAGTACCTATTCTGTATCTTCTGGAAGTGGAAGTTCTGGCGGTGGCTTCTCTGGAGGAGGAGGCGGTGGCAGTATCGGTGCCTTTTAAAGAGAACTGCCATAGACTGAAAAAGTATGCTATAATGGAAGATAGAAAAAGGAGTAATATATGTATCTTATTGAAATTTTAAAATCTATCTTCTTCGGGATTGTGGAAGGAATTACGGAATGGTTGCCCATTTCCAGTACAGGTCACTTGATTTTAGCAGAGGAATTTATCCAATACCAAAATCAAAATGAAGCCTTTATATCCATGTTTAATGTCGTGATTCAGCTTGGTGCTATTTTAGCGGTTATGGTGATTTATTTTAACAAGCTCAATCCTTTCAAACCGACTAAGGACAAGCAGGAAGTTCGTAAGACTTGGAGACTATGGTTGAAGGTCTTAGTTGCTACTTTACCTTTGCTTGGTGTCTTTAAATTTGATGATTGGTTTGATACCCACTTCCATAACATGGTTTCTGTTGCTCTCATGTTGATTATCTATGGGATTGCCTTTATCTATTTGGAAAAGCGCAATAAAGCGCGTGCTATCGAACCAAGTGTGACAGAGTTGGACAAGCTTCCTTATACGACAGCTTTCTATATCGGACTCTTCCAAGTTCTTGCCCTTTTGCCAGGAACTAGCCGTTCTGGGGCCACAATCGTCGGTGGTTTATTGAATGGAACCAGTCGTTCTGTTGTGACAGAATTTACCTTCTATCTTGGAATTCCTGTTATGTTTGGAGCTAGTGCCTTAAAGATTTTCAAATTTGTGAAAGCAGGACAACTCTTGAGCTTTGGGCAATTGTTCTTGCTCTTGGTTGCGATGGGAGTCGCCTTTGCAGTCAGCATGGTCGCTATTCGTTTCTTGACCAGTTATGTGAAAAAACACGACTTTACTCTTTTCGGTAAATACCGTATCGTGCTTGGTGGTGTCTTGCTACTTTACAGCTTTGTCCGTTTATTTGTATAAGAAAAACCTTGAAGGGGTAGCTCTTCAAGGTTTTAAAATCCAGTCATGGTAATCCCCAACAGGCGGACACCTCTTTCTTTCTCGCTTAATTCTTCATAGAGTTGCAGGGCTATTTGGGTTATCTGACTAGCATCCTGTGTTTTTTGAGTTAGACTTTTTCGTTTAGTAAGAGTTGAAAAGTCTTCGTAGCGGATTTTCAGAATGACAATTTTTCCAGATTTTTCTTGTTGGCTGAGATTGAGAGCGACTCTTTCTGATAGGAGAGTCAGCTCTTTTTTGATGTCTTCCTCGGCACGGAGAATCTTCCCATAGGTTTTCTCCTTCCCGATGGATTTACGAATGCGATTTGATTTGACTGGGGAATTGTGAATACCGCGAGCCTTTCGATAAAGATCGTAGCCCAGTCTACCAAATCGGTCTATTAGGGTCACTTCAGGGACTTCAAGTAGATCAGCGCCGGTAAAAACACCCATTTGATGAAGTCGTTCCACCGTCTTTTTTCCTACTCCATGAAACTTGGAAATATCCATTTGTTTGAGAAAATCCTCAGCTTGGTCAGGTAGAATCACTGTCAGACCATGTGGTTTTTGATAATCGCTCGCCATTTTAGCTAAGAATTTGTTGTAGGAAACACCGGCAGAAGCAGTTAGATGAAGTTCTTGCCAGATATCCTCTTGAATGAGGCGAGCGATTTTGACTGCTGACTTAATCCCGAGTTTATTTTCTGTTACATCCAAATAGGCTTCGTCAATGCTCATAGGTTCAATCAAATCTGTATAACGCTTAAAGATAGCTCGAATCTGGAGTCCCACAGCTTTATATTTTTCATAATTTCCTGAGATAAAGACGGCCTGAGGACAACGTTCGTAGGCTTCTTTAGAACTCATAGCAGAATGGACACCAAAAGCTCGTGCCTCATAGCTACAAGTAGAAACGACTCCCCGCCCACCTGTTTGCCGAGGGTCGCTGCCGATAATGACAGGTTTTCCTCTGAGTTTAGGATTGTCTCTGATTTCTACCGCAGCAAAAAAGGCATCCATGTCAATATGGATGATTTTTCTTGACAAATCATTTAACAAGGGAAAAATCAACATGCCTAGCCTCTTTTTACTGCTTATTTTCTTATATTATACCCTTTTTTCTGAAAAAAAGAAAAAAGGACTTTGTTTTTTCAAAAATATAATACAGTTTGGAATGAAATATAGACTGTTTTAGAAAAGAAAGTGTAAAAATAGGGGGTTTCCACTTGTTGAAAACGATTACTGTGTGGTATACTTGTCTCATGAATGTAACAGATAGTTGTTACTAGAAAGAAAAAAGAGGACATTAACATGGTTGTTAAGACAGTTGTTGAAGCACAAGATATTTTTGACAAAGCTTGGGAAGGCTTCAAAGGCGTAGATTGGAAAGAAAAAGCAAGTGTATCACGCTTTGTACAAGCTAACTACACACCTTACGATGGAGACGAAAGCTTCCTTGCTGGACCAACAGAACGTTCACTTCACATCAAAAAAATTGTAGAAGAAACTAAGGCTCACTACGAAGAAACTCGTTTCCCAATGGACACTCGTCCAACATCTATCGCTGATATCCCTGCTGGATTTATCGATAAAGAAAACGAAGTTATCTTTGGTATCCAAAATGACGAACTCTTCAAATTGAACTTCATGCCAAAAGGTGGTATTCGTATGGCTGAAACTACTTTGAAAGAAAATGGATACGAACCAGATCCAGCTGTTCACGAAATCTTTACTAAATACGTAACAACAGTTAACGACGGTATCTTCCGTGCCTACACTTCAAATATCCGTCGCGCTCGTCACGCACACACTGTAACCGGTCTTCCAGATGCGTACTCACGCGGACGTATCATCGGTGTTTACGCACGTCTTGCTCTTTACGGTGCAGACTACTTGATGCAAGAAAAAGTAAACGACTGGAATGCAATCGAAGAAATCGATGAAGAAACAATCCGTCTTCGTGAAGAAATCAACCTTCAATACCAAGCATTGCAACAAGTTGTTCGCTTGGGTGACCTATACGGAGTTGACGTTCGCAAACCAGCGATGAACGTTAAAGAAGCTATCCAATGGGTTAACATCGCCTTCATGTCTGTTTGCCGTGTGATCAACGGTGCTGCTACATCTCTAGGACGTGTACCAATCGTATTGGACATCTTTGCAGAACGTGACCTTGCTCGTGGTACATTTACTGAATCAGAAATCCAAGAATTCGTTGATGATTTCGTTATGAAACTTCGTACAGTTAAATTTGCTCGTACTAAAGCTTATGACCAATTGTACTCAGGTGACCCAACATTCATCACAACTTCTATGGCTGGTATGGGTAACGATGGTCGTCACCGTGTTACTAAGATGGACTACCGTTTCTTGAACACTCTTGACAATATCGGTAACTCTCCTGAACCAAACTTGACAGTTCTTTGGACTGATAAATTGCCATACAACTTCCGTCGCTACTGTATGCACATGAGCCACAAACACTCTTCAATCCAATATGAAGGTGTAACAACAATGGCTAAAGACGGATATGGTGAAATGAGCTGTATCTCATGCTGTGTGTCTCCACTTGACCCAGAAAATGAAGAACAACGCCACAACATCCAGTACTTCGGTGCGCGTGTAAACGTATTGAAAGCTCTTCTTACTGGTTTGAACGGTGGTTACGACGATGTACACAAAGACTACAAAGTATTTGACATCGAACCAATCCGTGACGAAGTTCTTGAATTCGAATCAGTTAAGGCTAACTTTGAAAAATCTCTTGACTGGTTGACTGACACTTACGTAGATGCTTTGAACATCATCCACTACATGACTGATAAGTACAACTACGAAGCTGTTCAAATGGCCTTCTTGCCAACTAAACAACGTGCCAACATGGGATTCGGTATCTGTGGATTTGCCAACACTGTTGATACATTGTCAGCTATCAAATACGCTACAGTTAAACCAATCCGTGACGAAAATGGCTACATCTACGATTACGAAACAATCGGTGAATACCCACGTTGGGGTGAAGATGACCCACGTTCAAACGAATTGGCAGAATGGTTGATCGAAGCTTACACAACTCGTCTACGTAGCCACAAACTTTACAAAGACGCTGAAGCTACAGTATCACTTTTGACAATCACATCTAATGTTGCTTACTCTAAACAAACTGGTAACTCACCAGTCCACAAAGGTGTATACCTCAACGAAGATGGTTCTGTGAACTTGTCTAAACTTGAATTCTTCTCACCAGGTGCTAACCCATCTAACAAAGCTAAAGGTGGATGGTTGCAAAACTTGAACTCACTTTCTAGCCTTGACTTTAGTTATGCAGCTGATGGTATCTCATTGACTACACAAGTATCACCTCGTGCTCTTGGTAAGACTCGTGACGAACAAGTTGATAACTTGGTAACAATCCTTGATGGTTACTTCGAAAACGGTGGACAACACGTTAACTTGAACGTTATGGACTTGAACGATGTTTACGAAAAGATCATGTCAGGTGAAGACGTTATCGTACGTATCTCTGGATACTGTGTAAACACTAAATACCTCACTCCAGAACAAAAAACTGAATTGACACAACGTGTCTTCCACGAAGTTCTTTCAATGGATGATGCCTTGGATGCATTGAGCTAATCAAGTTCTTGAATAATGAAAAGGAACCCTCGGTCAGTCGACTGAGGGTTGTTTTTGGGCTCTTAAATTCCTTAAAGTCAGACACTGAAATATCTGATCGGAATTCAAAGATACTTCTTGAGTTGCGGTAGGTATTTGATTTTCGAAGAGTATAAAAATACCACACTTTGTAAGTTTACAATGTGTGGTTGTATTTTATCTCTTAGACCAAGTCCTCTTCATAAAGAGAAGTAGGATTGGATAAATCTCCAAGCGACCTGCAATCATTGCAAAGGAGAGGAGAATTTTTGAGATAGGACTAAAGATTGAGAAACTAGAAGTGGTTCCTAGAATAGGCCCGATATTATTGAAACAGCTAAAGACAGCGCTGGTCACAACCAGGAAATCATTGCTATCTAGGCTGACAATAAAGATGAGTACTAGTAAAATCATAGCATAGATGACAAAGTACTTGAGAATCTTATGCTGGGTATCTTTGTCAATAACCGTTTTATTAACATGGAGGGTCAACACACGGTGGGGCGATAGAATTGACAAAATTTGGTTTTTGGCAATTTTTGAAAGGATGAGGCCTCGAATAACCTTGAGTCCACCTGCGGTTGATCCAGCAGAGCCACCGATTCCCATGAGAAAGAGGAGGATAAACTGGGAGAAGAGGGGCCAATTGGTAATATCTCCGTATCCAAAACCAGTTGTTGTAATGATATTGGAAACCTGGAAGAAGGCCATTTCAAAACTCTTAGAAAATCCTGGGTAGAGATAGAGGGTATTGAGGCTGATCAAGCCTGTAGAAATTAGAACGATGACCAAGTAGGCACGAAGTTCTTCATCTCCAAAGAAGGCTTTGACGCGACGGAGCATGAGGTAGTAGTAGAGGTTGAAATTTACCCCAAAAACCAGAACTCCGATACTAACTAGATAGGTAATCAGTGAGCTACCATAGTGGGCAATTCCGTCGTTATAGACGGTGAATCCCCCGGTACCTGCAGTCCCCATAGCGATAACAAAACTATCGTAGAGAGGCATACCGGCTAGATAGTAGATAATCACAAAAAGGGAAAAGAGGGCTAGATAAAGGAGATATAGAATCTGAGCGGTGTTTTTTAGCTTGGATACAACCTTACCGAATACGGGGCCAGGAACCTCAGCCTTCATTACCTCTAGGTGGCTGTTTTTGGCATTATCCATAATAGCAAGTGCAAAAACCAGTACTCCCATCCCTCCAATCAAGTGGGTAAAACTTCGCCAGAAGAGGAGGGAGCGACTGAGAACCGAAACATCGTTTAGAATAGTTGCTCCAGTAGTTGTAAAGCCAGAACTAATCTCAAAAAAGGCATCGATAAGGCTGGGAATTTGCCCAGCAAAGACAAAGGGGAGACCGCCAAAGAAAGACCAGAGGATCCAACAGAGGGCAACGATCAAGATTCCCTCCTTGGCATAAATCCGTTGATTTTTTGGTTTTTGCAAACTCCCTGAACCGCCCAGTAATACTAGAATACCTATTGTCGAAAAGAGGGCTGTAAAGACTTGGCTAGATTCATGGTAATAGACAGCGACAGACACAGGAACCAAAAGAAGAACAGCTTCAATCAAAAGTAACTTTGAAAGGAGATAACGAATCATACTTTTATTCATCTCTTACCTCGCGATTAAGTCATAAATCTTAGTGATATTCGGCAATAAGGTCGTTACTAGAAGTTTGTCACCGACTTCAAGCATATCCTCTCCAGTAGGGAAAATCGTTTTGCCTTTTCGAATGATGGCTGCAATAAGAACTCCTTTTTTTAGTTTCAGTTGAGAAAGAGGTTTGGCAGTCATTTTATTGGCTTCCTTGATATGGAATTGTAGGGTTTCGATTTGACCATTGGCTAGATGGTGCATGGCTTGAAGGTCTGAATACTGAGCATTAACACGACCACGAATAAAGTGCATGATTGTATCTACAGCGATGATTTTCGGAGTGATAATGCTTGAGAAATCAGGTGCATGAATAATTTCAAGGAGACTAGTTCTGTTAACCTTGCTAATATTTTTTTGCACCCCGACACTATCCAGGAACATAGAAGTAATAATATTCTCTTCGTCGACTCCTGTCAGTGTTGCTACTGCATCATAGTTTTGAGCACTTTCTTCTAGCAGAATGTCTTTTGCAGTACCATCTCCTTGAACGATGTAGAGATTTGGGAATTTCTCACTAAAGAAACGTGCCCTTTCAGGATTAATCTCGATGACTTTTGTATCAATACGACTGTCTTTGAGGATACCTAGTAGATAATAGGCAATTCTACCTGCTCCAACGATGAGAAGGCTCTTCACAGCACGAGATTTGAAATAATTATGGAAGAGCATCATATCAACACGGTTACCAGTGACAAAGATTCTATCTTTATCCTGTATGGTCATATCACCACTTGGGATGATAATTTGATGATCCCTTTCTATAGCGCAGACAATGACATTGCCAAATTTTTTCCGAAAATCAGAAATGGGCATTTGGCAAAGACTGCTAGTTGATTTGACGACAAATTCCATCAGGCTAACGCGTCCACCAGCAAAGCGTTCGACAGATAGGGCGTTGGGGAAGTCAATGATATTGGCGATAGCGCGGGCAGCTAAGAGTTCAGGGTTAACGATAAGAGAAAAACCGAGAATATTCTTTTCCTTGAAATAAGAGTTAGAATATTCAGGATTGCGCACCCGAACGATGGTTTCTTTGGCTCCCATTTTTTTGGCTAGAACTGCTGCAATCATGTTCACTTCATCGTATTCAGTCAAGGCGATAAAGATATCACAATCCTGAACACTGGCTTGCTCAAGGATGGTGAAATCGGCCCCGTTACCAAGGATACCCATGATATCAAAGCGATTAACAATATGATTGAGAACAGCTTCGTCTTGCTCAATCAGCAAAACATCATGCTTTTCTGCAACCAAGGAGCGACAGAGGGCAAAACCAACTTTTCCCCCTCCGACAAGGATAATTTTCATAATAAAACCTACTTTTTTATGATGTAACTATCATACCTTTTTTCAAGAAAAAATGCACCTACTAGCTAATAAACAGAGCTTTTAGTAGGAAATTTGCTATAAGGTAAAACTATACCCTAACCAATTGAAATAGCTATTAGCGACTTTCTAGAAAATATGGTATGATAAAGGACATACGAGGAGATAAAATGAATAATAATTTACTGGTATTACAATCAGACTTTGGTCTGGTTGATGGTGCGGTATCGGCTATGATTGGAGTGGCTTTAGAAGAGTCTCCAACCTTAAAAATTCATCATTTGACGCACGATATCACGCCTTATAATATTTTTGAGGGGAGCTATCGTCTCTTTCAGACGGTGGATTACTGGCCTGAGGGAACGACTTTTGTATCGGTGGTTGACCCAGGTGTCGGCTCGAAACGTAAGAGTGTGGTTGCCAAGACTGCAAAAAATCAATACATTGTCACACCAGACAATGGTACGCTTTCTTTTATCAAGAAACACGTTGGCATTGTAGCTATTCGTGAGATTTCTGAAGTAGCCAATAGACGTCAAAATACAGAGCATTCTTATACCTTCCACGGTCGTGATGTTTATGCCTATACTGGTGCTAAACTGGCCAGTGGTCACATTACTTTTGAGGAAGTGGGACCAGAACTCAGTGTGGACCAGATTGTAGAGCTTCCAGTCGTAGAGACAATCATTGAGGATCATCTGGTGAAGGGAGCAATCGACATTCTGGATGTGCGTTTCGGTTCGCTTTGGACCTCTATCACGCGAGAAGAATTTTACAAGCTGGAACCAGAATTCGGTGATCGTTTTGAAGTGACTATCTATCATGCAGATATGCTGGTCTATCAAAATCAGGTTGTTTATGGCAAATCATTTGCGGATGTGAGAATTGGGCAACCAATCCTTTACATTAATTCTCTCTATCGTTTAGGTCTAGCTATTAACCAAGGTTCTTTTGCCAAGGCTTATAATGTAGGTGTCGGTTCATCTTGGACCATTGAAATAAAGAAAATAGAATCATAAAATAGGAGAATATAGATGAAAAATCAATCAATTAAACAAGTTGTTGCTATCGGTGTTGGAGCTGCACTCTTTGTTGTTATCGGGATGATTAGCATTCCGACGCCTGTTCCAAATACAAGCATCCAGCTTCAGTATGCGGTACAGAGCCTCTTGTCTATCATTTTTGGCCCTCTAGTGGGATTACTTGTTGGTTTAATTGGGCATGCAGTGAAGGACTCTCTTGCTGGCTACGGTCTTTGGTGGACTTGGATTATTGCTAGCGGTCTCTTTGGTCTAGCTGTAGGACTCTTTAGAAAATACATTCGAGTAACACAGGGTGTTTTTGAGTTGAAGGATATTGTCTTCTTTAATCTCATTCAGATTGTTGCAAATGCTCTTGTTTGGGGTGTCTTGGCACCACTTGGAGATGTTGTGATATATCAAGAAGCGGCAGAAAAAGTATTTGCTCAAGGGATTGTTGCAGGTATTGCTAACGCTGTAACTATAGCTATCGCAGGTACCCTTCTCTTGCTAGCTTATTCACGTACACAGATTCGTTCAGGAAGTTTGAAAAAGGATTAACATAAGGAAAAAGGCTGGACAACCAGTCTTTTTCGATGTTTATAGATTAGTTAGGTAAGCAAGCTAGGATAGGAATCTTTTTGGCGCTAAGTTTTTAAGAGAAGAGTCTGCAAGAAGGGGTTAATTTATGATAAAATAGAAGTCTAATACTCTGCGAAAATCTAATTCAAACCGCGTCAGCTCTATCTGCAACCTCAAAACAGTGCTTTGAGCAACCTACGGCTAGCTTTTTGGTTTGCTCTTTGATTTTCATTGAGTAGAAGAAGCGAATGAAGAGAGTAAGATGAAAGAAGCTATAATTGAGTGGAAGGATTTCTCTTTCCAGTATGAAACGCAACAAGAACCGACCTTGCAAGGGGTGGATTTGACTATTTACAAGGGAGAGAAAGTCTTAATTGTTGGACCATCTGGGTCAGGTAAGTCTACCTTGGGTCAGTGCTTGAACGGGATTATTCCCAATATTTACAAGGGGCAGCCGTCTGGAGAATTTTTAATTAAGGGGCAAGCAGCCTTTGATATGAGCATCTATGATAAATCTCATTTAGTCAGCACAGTTTTGCAGGATACAGATGGGCAGTTTATCGGCCTGTCTGTGGCAGAAGATTTGGCTTTTGCTCTGGAAAATGATGTAACAGCTA
The DNA here is from genome assembly GCA_032480835.1 of Streptococcus mitis. Lineage (GTDB taxonomy): Bacteria > Bacillota > Bacilli > Lactobacillales > Streptococcaceae > Streptococcus > Streptococcus mitis_DK. The sequence goes on along the minus strand of JAWETZ010000020.1, from coordinate 12,146 downwards.
TAGAAGAGATGAAAAACCGTGTTCATAAATGGGCTGAAAAGCTGGACCTTCTTGATTTACTAGCTCAGCGTCCCCAAGATTTGTCAGGTGGACAAAAGCAGCGGGTCAGTCTGGCTGGTGTCTTGATTGATGAGAGTCCGATTCTCTTGTTTGATGAGCCACTCGCCAATCTGGATCCCAAGTCAGGTCAGGATATTATCGAATTGATTGATCAGATTCACAAGGAGGAGGGAACGACGACCCTTATTATCGAACACCGTTTGGAGGATGTTCTGCATCGCTCTGTGGATCGGATTGTCCTGATAAACGATGGCCGTATCCTCTTTAATGGGAGTCCTGACCAGTTACTGGCGACTGATTTGTTGACCCAAAATGGAATTCGCGAACCCCTTTATCTAACCACTTTACGTCAATTAGGTATGGATTTAGCCAAGGAAGAACAATTAGTAAATTTGGACAACTTGTCTATCTCAAAAGACCATGTTCAGTTGCGGACGGAACTGGTAAAAGAAACCCCAGAATTGCAGTCACTCTTTAAATTAGAGGACGTATCGTTTTCTTATGATGATAGACCGATTTTAAAGTCCCTACATTTGGATATTAAAAAGGGTGAAAAGATTACCATTGTTGGGAAAAATGGAGCAGGGAAGTCAACTCTAGCCAAGGCTTTAAGTAGCTTTATCCAGACGGAAGGTTCTTACCTTTGGGAAGGACGGGATATAAAAGGAGATTCTGTTGCAGAGCGGGCGGAACGAGTAGGCTATGTGCTGCAAAATCCCAATCAAATGATTTCAACCAATATGATTTTTGATGAGGTGGCTCTGGGGCTACGTTTGCGAGGTGTGGACGAGCAGGAAATTGAAACGAGAGTCTATGAAACCTTGAAAATCTGTGGTCTTTATGAATTCCGCAATTGGCCCATTTCTGCCCTGTCATTTGGCCAGAAAAAACGTGTCACCATTGCATCGATTTTGGTCTTGGGAGCTGAAATCATCCTCTTAGATGAACCGACTGCGGGTCAAGACCAGAAGAACTATACTGAGATTATGGAATTTCTCGAGAAGTTGCATCAAAAAGGGCACACGATTGTTATGATTACTCATGATATGCAATTGATGCTGGATTATTCAGACCGAGCCTTTGTCATGGTAGATGGGGAATTGATTGCCGATACTGATCCAGCTAGTCTGTTGAGCAATCCTGAGCTGTTAGTAAAAGCCAATCTAAAAGAAACTTCAATCTTCAAATTGGCTAAGAAACTAGATGTGGATCCACTTGCTTTAACGGCATTTTACAAAGAAAGGAGAGAAGGATGCAAGCTAAATTAATTGGTTACCAGTATAGAGATACTGTGATTCATCGCTTGTCAGGAGCTGGAAAACTTCTCTTTTTCATCCTCGTGTCATTGGCGGCCATGATTAGCTATGATACCAGGCTGCTTGTTCTGATTGCCATCTTTTCGGTCTTTCTCCTCTCGTTGTCAGAAATCCGCTTTAAAGATGTTTCTTTTGTAGCAGTTTTTGCGACGGTATTTGCTATTTTAAATGTCTTGATGGTCTATCTCTTTTCTCCCGAATATGGGGTTGGACTTTACGGAGAGAGAAGTGTGATTTGGCAGGGAATCGGTGCCTATACGATAACCAGCCAAGAGCTCTTTTATCTGCTGAATTTGGCCATTAAGTACCTTTGCACCATTCCTCTGGCTATTATCTTTTTGATGACAACCCATCCTAGTCAGTTTGCTTCTAGTTTAAATCAAATTGGTGTGCCTTACAAGATTGCCTATTCAGTCAGCCTGACCTTGCGCTATATTCCAGATTTGCAGGAAGAATTCTTTACCATCAAGATGTCGCAGGAAGCGCGTGGGATGGAATTATCCAAGAAAGCTTCACTTATGCAACGAATCAAAGGCAATCTGCGCATTATTACGCCCTTGATTTTTAGCTCGCTAGAACGCATTGATACCATTGCGACAGCCATGGAGCTTCGACGCTTTGGGAAAGAGAAAAAACGCACTTGGTATAGTTACCAGGCCTTGAAAAAAGGAGACTATCTTACCTTGCTCTTGGCAGCTGTGTTTTTAGTAGCTAGTTTACTACTTATCTTTCAGAATCAGGGACGATTTTACAACCCTTGGAAATAGTATTGTCAAAGTTTTCATTAAAGAAGTAAAGAGAAATTATTCTATAGCTTTTTATTGATAGATTGTATGAGAAATAAAGTTAATAATTGTATGCTTGAAATTTTTGACAAAACATGAATTAGTTTGCATATTTTATAGTAGAATTTACACTACAAAATCAAAGTTATTCAAATATAATCATTTTCAACTAAGTTCAGTGTCATAATGTAGAGACAACATAAAATAGTAAAAGTACTTATTTAAATCGTGTTAATTTCATTTTGTGTAAACATGGGAAAATGTTGAATGTATATGATGACTGGAGATGATTTATAATGATTAGTTTAGAGCTGTTGTCTGAAGCAAGTAGTCTAGATGTCTATTTTTTGAAAAAGAGAATCGAGAGTATTTTGAGCGGAATTTACCTCCTAGACCAGCTAACTATTTTGAGTTAGAAGTTTTTAAAGAAAATACAAGGGAATTGTTAAGGGAACAAGAGAATCGGGATGTCTACATGCATCTTATTAGAGATGCACAAGGCGTTATGGTTGGAAGAGTTAATTTAAGTGTTTTAGGGAAAGATAGAAAAACAGCAGAACTTGGATATAGGATTGGAGAAAATGTTACTAATTTAGGATATGCAAGCGAAGCGGTTAACCTTGTTTTAGAAAAGGCCTTTACTACCTATGGTTTACATAGGATTATCGCAGGGACGGCAACGGACAATCTGGCCTCTCAGAGAGTGCTTTTAAAAAACGGTTTCACCTTTAGTAGAATTATAGAGAATGACTTTGAAATGCATAACGAGTGGATTCATACGGCAGTGTTTGAGATAACGAGGCCATAATATCATCATTCCCAGTCCACAGATAGGTATAAAAGAGTAAGCAATTTTTGCAGATATTTAAGAATTTTCTCCTAGAAACCCTTGGAAATAGCTTGAAAAAATTGAAAAAATCAAGTCGTTTCTATTGACAATGATTCTGAAAGTGTTATACTAAGAAAGTAGTTTCGCTGATTTACTTCAAACCTGTTGTGAGGTAAGTTAACGATGCCTTAACCACGCTGTTTGCTGAGCTTGACTCCGGGCAGTGTGGCTATTTTTTTGCAATGGTAAAAGGAAGCAAGTCATGACAAATCACATTGTATTATTTGAGCCTCAAATTCCACAAAATACAGGCAATATCGCGCGTACTTGCGCTGCGACCAATTCTCCCCTCCACATCATCAAGCCAATGGGCTTTCCTATTGACGACCGCAAGATGAAGCGAGCTGGATTGGATTATTGGGATAAGCTAGAGATTTATTTTTACGAGAGTTTGGAGGATTTCATGTCTCAGATGAAGGGCAAACTCTATCTGATTTCTAAATTCGCGGAAAAAGTCTATTCTGATGTGGATTTATCGACTAAAGAAGACCATTATTTTCTCTTTGGACGTGAAGACAAGGGTTTACCTGAGGACTTTATGCGAGAACATCCTGAGAAGGCTCTCCGTATTCCCATGAATGATGAACATGTCCGCAGTCTAAATGTGTCTAATACCGTCTGCATGATTGTCTACGAAGCCCTCCGCCAGCAGAACTTTGCAGGTCTTGAGCTTGTTCATACCTATGAAGTGGATAAATTGAAATAAAAAATGAAAATGAAAATGAACAAAATGCTTGCGCTTGCAAGCGTTTTTTGTTATGATAAAAGAGTCTTCAGGGCAGGGTGCAATTCCCGACCGGCGGTAAATTTGACTAGCTATTTTAGCTTTCTCGTCGTTGTCTTGTCTCGATATACTTTAAGTATTATCTTCGACTGCGACGTCTAGATAAATCTAAAATATCTTAACCAAATAAGTCCGCGAGCGCAAGCTGATGTGGTGAGATTCCACAACCGACAGTATAGTCTGGATGGGAGAAGACGAAAGAATAGCTTTGTCTGTTCTGATAGATTTATAGCTGAATTGTAACCGCTTGCTTTTATTTTCTTTAATAGAGTGAGAGGGAACTTTTGGGATATAAAAAGTGAGAATAGATAGAGGAATCCTTTCTAACTTCTTCTGATTTTATAGAAAATTGGAGGAACCTGTTATGACAAACACACGTCGACTTTCGACCATTGCTATTCTATCAGCCATCTCATTTGTGCTGATGTACTTTGACTTTCCGCTTTTGCCAGCGGCGTCCTTCCTCAAGATAGAATTTAGTATCTTGCCAGTCCTTGTGGGCTTGGTGGTCATGGATTTGCCTGCTGCGCTAGGAATTCTCTTGCTTCGCTCACTCTTGAAATTGCTTCTTAACAGCCAGGGAGTGAATACTTACATTGGCTTGCCAATGAATATCGTAGCTTTGGGAGTTTTTGTCATCGTCTTTGCTTTGATTTGGAAAAAGGAACGGACAAGCCTTCGTTTCCTACTAGGCTCTCTAGCTGGGACTATTGGTTTAACCGTGGCTATGTTGGTTCTCAATTATGTTTACGCTGTTCCTTTGTACGCTAAGTTTGCTAACTTTGATATTGGAAAAATTTTGGGACTTTCCAACTACCTAATGACCATGGTATTACCTTTTAATTTGATTGAGGGTGTAATCTTTTCTGTTTCATTCTGGTTGTTGTACGTTCTCTTGAAACCAACCTTAAAACATTATGAAAGATAAACAAACATTTTTAATGAAGGGCAGTTTTGCCCTTTTACTTTTCGTTATTCTTGGCTATATGGTCAAATTTTATCCTGAAATGTTGGTCAATTTTGACCAACCCATTCAGACTGCTATTCGAGGAGATTTACCAGATTATTTGACTATTCTGTTCCGAGCCATCACACGCCTGATTGATATCCCAGTGATTATCACCTGGGTTGTCATTGTAGCCTTTGTCTTTTATCGCAAGCAGTGGAAGATAGAAAGTTTCCTCATGCTGGGGAATTTGACTTTAGCTGGCCTTTTAATCTTGACCTTTAAAAATATCTACCAGCGTCCACGACCAGCTATTTTACACTTGGTTGAGGAGAAGGGATTTTCCTTCCCAAGCGGCCATTCTCTGGCTGTAACCTTGATGGTCGGATCTCTGATTGTCATTCTCAGTCAACGGATTAAAAATCCAGTCTGGAGAAAAATCGTGCAAATTATTCTGGGGCTCTACCTAGTCAGTGTGCTGGTATCAAGGGTCTATCTGGGAGTTCACTACCCATCAGATGTCCTTGCCAGTCTCTGTGTTGGCTTGGGAGTCCTGTTTATCGAGTTTCCCTTCTATGACAAACTCCGCTTCCAATGGCGATTTAAAGGCAAGCAGAAGTGAGTATCAAATTCCTTTGAGGAGAAAGAAATGAAAGTCAATATAGCAGATCTTCATCCGACTCAACTATACTTATCAGAAAAGAAGTTGCAAGATATTCAGATGCTTTATCAGTCGGTAGAACTAAACAATGTTGATCCAATTAGTATTCTTGCATTTGGAAATTGCTTGTTGATTACAGATGGGCATCATAGGGCTTATCAGGCTTTATTGGCAGGTTGGGATACGATTTCTGCTGAGTGGGATAGAGATGGTGGTGATGAACTATATCACCTCTATGCGCAAGCTTGTGAGGAAAGAAAGATTTACTCTGTTCTGGATTTAAAAAATCATATCTTAGCTCAAGATGAGTATGAAGCAAAATGGTATAACTGGTGTGATGGTTTTAATCAAGCAACAACTCTCTTATTGAAAAGGAAAGCTGATGAAACAGATTTTACAAATAGATAATGCACTACGTCTCGTTCCTTATTGTAAGGTCAATCATTGTGAGGAAGCTTTTGCTTGGTATCAGGATGTGAACTTGGTTTACCTCGTAGATGGGGTAAAGCTTCCTTACAGTCAAGAAACTTTGGAAGCCATGTATTCCTATTTGGATCAGCACGGTGAGCTTTTTTGGATTGAAGTCAAGGAGAAGGGAGAATGGTTTCCAATTGGGGATGTTACACTATCTCAGGATAATCTTCCCATTGTGATTGGAAATCCTGCTTACCAACATCGAGGACTTGGGAAAAAGATTCTAAGTGCTTTGATTGAATTGGCTCGAGTAAAAGGATGGAAAGAATTGAGAGTTAAGGAAATCTACACTTACAATCATGCGTCTAGGCGATGTTTCGAGTCGCTTGGATTTGTGGAAAATGGGGCAACAGAAAAAGGGACGAGTTTTGTATTGAAATTAGTCTAATCTAACTTGTTTTTTAACTAAAAATCTGATAAACTAAGTAGTAATTGAATAGAAATCTGCAAGACTAGTAGCCCAAGGGAAGTATATTAGGGAGGAGAGCCGTGACTGCAAGCTCTCTATATGAAAGCTGGGTGAATTCACTTGCGCATGGATTTAGAAATGAAGGTCTGACTTGTCAGATAAAAACGGATGGTACCGCGTGTCAACGCTCCGAGTGGAGTTTTTGGCATGTGGTTTTCTTTTTATCTACGAGAGACTGATGGAGGAATTATGTCAACTATTGAAGAACAATTAAAAGCGCTTCGCGAAGAAACGCTGGCTAGCTTGAAGCAGATTACTGCTGAAAATGAAAAAGAGATGCAAGATTTGCGTGTCTCTGTCCTTGGTAAAAAGGGTTCGCTCACTGAAATCCTCAAAGGGATGAAAGATGTTTCTGCTGAGATGCGTCCAATCATCGGGAAACACGTCAATGAAGCTCGTGATGTCTTGACAGCTGCTTTTGAAGAAACAGCTAAGCTCTTGGAAGAAAAGAAAGTTGCTGCACAATTAACTAGCGAGAGTATAGATGTGACGCTTCCAGGTCGCCCAGTTGCGACTGGTCACCGTCACGTTTTGACACAAACCAGTGAAGAAATCGAAGATATTTTCATTGGGATGGGTTACCAAGTCGTGGATGGTTTTGAAGTGGAGCAAGACTACTATAACTTTGAGCGTATGAACCTTCCCAAAGACCACCCAGCCCGTGATATGCAGGATACTTTCTATATCACAGAAGAGATCTTACTCCGTACTCATACATCTCCTGTGCAGGCGCGTGCCATGGATGCCCATGATTTCTCTAAAGGGCCTTTGAAGATGATCTCGCCAGGGCGTGTGTTCCGTCGTGATACGGACGATGCAACCCACAGTCACCAGTTCCACCAAATCGAAGGCTTGGTTGTTGGGAAAAATATCTCTATGGCTGACCTTCAAGGAACCCTTCAGTTGATTGTGCAAAAAATGTTTGGTGAAGAGCGTCAGATCCGTCTGCGCCCCTCTTACTTCCCATTCACAGAGCCATCTGTTGAGGTGGATGTTTCTTGCTTCAAGTGTGGTGGAGAAGGCTGTAACGTATGTAAGAAAACAGGTTGGATCGAAATTATGGGTGCCGGTATGGTTCACCCACGTGTCCTTGAAATGAGTGGTATCGATGCGACTGTTTACTCTGGATTTGCCTTTGGTCTTGGACAAGAGCGTGTAGCTATGCTCCGTTACGGAATCAACGATATTCGTGGCTTCTACCAAGGAGATGTCCGCTTCTCAGAACAGTTTAAATAATGATTAGAAAAGTAGAAATGCCAGATGTTGAGGTGTTGGCTAAAATAGCCAAACAAACCTTTCGTGAAACATTTGCTCATGATAATACGGAAGAGCAGTTACAGGAATACTTTGAAGAGGCTTATAGTCTGAGAGTTTTGTCAACTGAGTTGGAAAATCCAGAATCCGAAACATATTTCATTATGCATGAAGAGGAGATAGCTGGTTTTCTCAAAGTCAACTGGGGAAGTGCTCAGACTGAGAGAGAATTAGAGGGTGCTTTTGAAATTCAACGTCTCTATGTGCTACAAAAATTCCAAGGATTTGGACTCGGTAAGCAACTGTTTGAATTCGCTCTGGAACTTGCTACAAAAAATAGTTTTTCTTGGGCTTGGCTAGGTGTTTGGGAGCATAATACAAAAGCTCAAGCGTTTTATAATCGATATGGTTTTGAAAAATTTAGCCAACATCATTTTATGGTTGGTCAAAAAGTAGATACGGATTGGTTACTGAGAAAGAAATTAAGGTGAGAAGATGATTCTTCTATTGAAATGATAGGAAAGGAAAAGAACTAGAGTGACAACTGTCATTCTGGAAAACTAAATTATGCTTGTATCTTATAAATGGTTAAAAGAATTGGTGGACATTGCTGTGCCATCACAAGGGTTGGCTGAAAAAATGTCAACTACAGGGATCGAGGTAGAAGGTGTCGAATCACCTGCTGCTGGTCTCTCAAAAATTGTCGTCGGTGAGGTCTTGTCTTGCGAAGATGTGCCAGAAACTCACCTCCATGTTTGTCAGGTTAACGTTGGCGAAGAAGAAGCCCGTCAAATCGTTTGTGGTGCCCCAAATGTGCGTGCTGGTATCAAGGTTATGGTGGCTCTTCCAGGAGCTCGCATCGCTGACAATTACAAGATCAAAAAAGGGAAAATCCGTGGCTTAGAGTCACTTGGTATGATTTGTTCACTTGGTGAATTGGGAATTTCTGACTCAGTTGTGCCTAAGGAATTCGCAGATGGCATCCAAATCTTGCCAGAAAATGCCGTTCCTGGGGATGAAGTCTTCTCATATCTAGACTTGGATGATGAAATCATCGAACTTTCAATTACACCTAACCGTGCGGACGCTCTTTCTATGCGTGGGGTGGCTCACGAAGTGGCAGCTATCTATGATAAGGCAGTCAACTTTAAAGAATTTACTTTAACTGAAACAAATGAAGCTGCGGCAGATGCCCTTTCTGTCAGCATTGAAACAGACAAAGCGCCTTACTATGCGGCCCGCATCTTGGACAATGTGACTATTGAACCAAGTCCACAATGGTTGCAAAACCTCCTCATGAACGAAGGCATCCGTCCTATCAATAACGTTGTAGACGTGACCAACTATATCCTGCTTTACTTTGGTCAGCCTATGCATGCCTTTGACTTGGATACCTTTGAAGGGACTGACATCCGTGTGCGTGAAGCGCGTGCTGGTGAAAAATTAGTGACTTTAGATGGTGAAGAACGTGACTTGAAAACAAATGATTTAGTCATCACTGTGGCTGACAAACCAGTAGCTCTCGCAGGTGTCATGGGTGGTCAAGCAACAGAAATCTCTGAAAAATCTAGTCGTGTTGTCCTTGAAGCTGCTGTTTTCAATGGGAAATCTATCCGTAAGACTAGCGGTCGCCTCAACCTTCGTTCAGAGTCCTCTTCTCGCTTTGAAAAAGGGATTAATGTGGCAACAGTTAACGAAGCACTTGATGCGGCAGCTAGCATGATTGCCGATCTTGCAGGTGCGACGGTGCGTAAAGGCATCGTTTCAGCGGGTGAACTGGATACTTCTGATGTAGAGGTTTCTTCAACTCTTGCAGATGTTAATCGTGTCCTTGGTACAGAACTTTCTTACGCGGATGTAGAAGACGTCTTCCGTCGTCTTGGCTTTGGCCTTTCTGGAAATGCAGACAGCTTTACAGTCAGCGTCCCACGTCGTCGCTGGGATATCACTATCGAGGCAGACCTCTTTGAAGAAATCGCTCGTATCTATGGTTATGATCGCTTGCCAACTAGCCTTCCAAAAGATGATGGTACAGCGGGTGAATTGACAGCGACACAAAAACTCCGTCGTCAAGTTCGTACCATTGCAGAAGGTGCAGGATTGACTGAAATCATTACTTATGCTCTGACAACTCCTGAAAAAGCAGTTGAGTTCACGGCTCAACCAAGTAACCTTACTGAACTCATGTGGCCAATGACAGTGGACCGTTCTGTCCTCCGTCAAAATATGATTTCTGGTATCCTAGATACAGTTGCTTACAACGTGGCTCGTAAGAACAAAAACTTGGCACTTTACGAGATTGGAAAAGTCTTTGAACAAACAGGTAATCCAAAAGAAGAACTTCCAAATGAGATTAACAGCTTTGCCTTTGCCTTGACAGGCTTGGTTGCTGAAAAAGATTTCCAAACAGCAGCAGTTCCAGTTGATTTCTTCTATGCTAAGGGAATCCTTGAAGCCCTCTTTGCTCGTTTGGGACTCCAAGTAACTTATATAGCAACATCTGAAATTGCTAGTCTCCACCCAGGTCGTACAGCATTCATTTCGCTAGGTGACCAAGTTCTTGGTTTCCTTGGTCAAGTGCATCCAGTCACTGCTAAGACCTATGATATTCCAGAAACGTATGTAGCTGAGCTCAATCTTTCAGCCATCGAAGCAGCGCTTCAACCTGCTGCTCCATTTGTGGAAATCACTAAATTCCCAGCAGTCAGCCGTGACGTTGCCCTACTCCTCAAGGCAGAAGTGACTCACCAAGAAGTTGTAGATGCTATCCAAGCTGCTGGTGTGAAACGCTTGACAGATATCAAACTCTTTGACGTCTTCTCAGGCGAAAAATTGGGACTTGGTATGAAGTCAATGGCTTATAGTTTGACTTTCCAAAATCCAGAAGATAGCTTGACTGACGAAGAAGTCGCACGCTATATGGAAAAAATCCAAGCTTCTCTCGAAGAAAAAGTGAATGCAGAAGTGCGTTAACTCATCAATCCATCCTCCGGGGTGGATTTTTGCTTTTCAAATAACAATTCAGGATCAAAAATAGACAGTTGAGGAGCAGAGGTGATAAATTGAGTTTGCTACTGTATAATGGATTTATCACTAAAAACGCTCCAGGCCATATTTTACACAGCAATAGTCTTCTAAAAATGGACAGAAATCATTGTAAAGGCTATCAAAAAGGAGTATAATGAGTGCAAGACATTTCGGAGGTGAAAGATGCTAGAAGTAAGAAGTCTAGAGAAAAGTTTTGGATCCAAGCAAGTTTTGTTTGGTATTGACTTTCAGGCACGACCAGGTCGTATTTTGGGACTAGTCGGGAAAAACGGTGCTGGGAAAACAACAATTTTCCACAGTATTTTGAAATTTTTAGAATACCAAGGAGAAATCAGTCTGGATGGGCAGGATATCCGTCAGGAAACTTATGCTCGGATTGGCTATCTACCTGAAGAACGCAGTCTCATGCCTAAATTGACAGTCCTTGAGCAAGTTCGCTACTTGGCGACTCTAAAGGGCATGGATGCCAAGGAGGTCAAGGAAAAACTCCCTCAATGGATGAAGAGGTTGGAAGTGAAAGGAAAGCTGACAGATAAAATCAAGAGTTTGTCAAAAGGAAATCAGCAGAAAATTCAGCTCATTATTACTCTGATTCATGAACCAGACTTGATTATCTTGGATGAGCCTTTCAGTGGATTGGACCCAGTCAATACAGAATTGCTCAAGCAAGTCATTTTTCAGGAAAAAGAGCGCGGGGCAACCATTATCTTTTCTGACCATGTCATGACCAACGTCGAGGAGCTTTGTGACGATATTCTTATGATCCGAGATGGCCGTGTGGTCTTGCATGGACCAGTTCAGGATGTCCGTAATCAATACGGGAAAACGCGTCTCTTTGTTTCAAGTGAACGAAGCAAGGAAGAATTGGAAAACCTTCCTCATGTCAAGCAGGTGAGCTTGACCAAACAAGGCAGTTGGAAATTGATCTTGGAGGACGAGAGTGCCGGAAGAGAACTCTTCCCAATCTTGACTCAGGGGCAATATATCGCAACCTTTGACCAACAAGCGCCAACAATCGATGAAATCTTTAAACTAGAATCAGGAGTGGAAGTATGAGAAATATGTGGGTTGTAATGAAGGAAACCTATCTTCGACACATCAAGTCGTGGAGTTTCTTCTTTATGGTGATTTCACCATTCTTGTTTATCGGTCTCTCTGGAGGAATTGGCTATCTCCAAGGCTCTTCAATGGCTAAAAATGATAAAGTGGCAGTAGTGACAACAGTGCCATCTGTAGCAGAAGGATTGAAGAATGTAAATGGTGTTAACTTTGACTATAAAGATGAAGCAAGTGCCAAAGAAGCGATTAAAGATGAAAAATTAAAAGGCTATCTGACTATTGATCAAGAAGATAGTATTCTAAAGGCAGTTTATCACGGTGAAACTTCCCTTGAGATTGCTATTAAGCTAGGAGTAACGAGCAAGTTAAATGAGCTTCAAGATCAACTCAATCGTTCGGCA